>JAKZVK010000801.1:0-4389 GCA_047516085.1 Bryobacterales bacterium | reverse complement strand
AGCTGTGGGGCCACGCCCTGCATTCCTCCGGCTTCGTGGCTCCCACCGCTTCACCACGAAGTGACGAGAATACCCTCCACAACCCCTTTCCCGCCGTCTTCTATAGCTCCCGCTATAGTTGACTGGGCCAATGCCCAGGCGCCGTCTTGGACGGCGAGCCACGTTGCTCCAGCTCGCCGTCCCGCTCATCGCGTTTGTCCTGCCGGCGCAAGAGAACGGCTACGTCGATTCAGTAGCCTGTGCCTCGTGTCACGGTCGCATCTACGAGGAGTTTTCTAAGACGCCGATGGGCCGCTCGTTCTTTCTGCCCGGCACCCGCGAAGTCAAGGAAGATTGGACTCACAACAACACGTTCTACCACGAGCCTTCGAAGCGCCATTACGAAATGGTCCGGCGAGACGGAGGCTTCTTCGTCCGGCGCTACCAGCTTGACGACAACGGGCGGCAGATCCATCTCATCGAGAAGCAGATCACGCACGTGATGGGTTCGGGCGAGCGCGCCTTCAGCTACATTCATCGGTCCGACGACGGACGCATGATCGAGCTGCCGGTGAGCTGGTACTCACAAGAGCAACGCTGGGCGATGGCACCCGGCTACGACCGGCCCAATCACAAGGGCTTCTCTCGCGCGATCACCAACAAGTGCATGTTCTGCCACAACGCCTATCCGTTCCAGATTCCGAGCGAAGACCGCCCGGGGTGGGACCACCATCCCCGCTTCCTAGGCCGCCTGCCACTCGGCATCGACTGCCAGCGCTGCCACGGGCCCGGGGCACAGCATGTGAGCGAGGCCCAAGAAGCGACCTCGTTGGTCAAGATCCGAGCGTCGATTCTGAACCCCACGGACCTCAGCCACGAGCGGCAGCTTGAAGTCTGCATGCAGTGCCACCTGGAAACGCCCTTTCGGTCCCCGCAGTCGTATCTGCGTTTTGGGCGGACGTTCTACCGCTTCCGGCCCGGGGAGGCGCTGGGCGACCACATCGTGCACTTCGACTACAAGCCCGGCACCGGCCATGAGGACGGGTTCGACATCGTCAGCGCCGCCTATCGATTGCGAAAGTCCGAGTGTTTTCAGAAGAGCGGCGGCGAGTTGCTTTGCACGACCTGTCACGACCCGCACCGCTCCATCCCCGACGATGACATCCCGGCCCACTACCGTGAGCGGTGCTTCACCTGCCATTCAACCGATGACGCCAAGGCCCATCCGATGGAAGCGGCCCGCTTCAGCGAATCAAACTGTGTCGAGTGTCACATGCCGCCGCGCCGCACCGATGACGTCGTCCACGTCGCCATGACCGACCACCGGATCCAACGCGTCAAGCCGAAGCACGATCTGCTTGCCCCCAAACGAGAGCTGCGTGACGAGGAGCACGACTACGAGAGCCTCCCCGTTCTCTACTTCCCGAAGGGCCAACTCGACCGGGCTGTCCGTGATGTCTTTCTTGGAATTGCCGAGGCCAAAGAGGGAGCCGACCGCGCTGTTGCGGTCAGGAAACTGAAGCGTGCATTGGCCGAGGCCAAGGTGAGGTCCCCGGAACCCTATCTCGAGCTGGCCGAGGCGCAGGTCAAGCTGGGGCAGTTGCGTGACGGGCGCGTCAGCTACGGCAAAACTCTGGAACTCGACCCGGCGTCTATTCAGGCCCACAACAACCTGGGGAACCTGTTGGCCGACATGGGCCACACCCGCGAGGCGATCAAGCATTTTGAAAAGGCGATTGATCTCGATCCTCTTTCCGCTGACGCCTATAGCAATCTCGGGCTCGCGCTGATCGACTTGGGAGAGCACGGAAAGGCCGAGCAGGCGTTCCGCAAGGGTACGCAGGCGAACCCCATGTATGCCGAGGCACATCTCAATCTTGGAACGGCTCTCTTTGGGCGCGGCCTCTATGACGAAGCGCGGCAGGAGTTCGAGGCGACTCTGGTTATCAATCCCGGCAAGACGAAAGCCCGTAGCAACCTTGGATTTTCCCTACTAGCGCTCGGACAGCGCGAAGAGGCCGCCGGCCATCTGCTGCGTGTCGTGCGGGAAGGTGATGAAGAACTGAAGAAGTCGGCCCGCAAAGCGCTCGAACTGATCGGCATCAAGATCCCCTGAGGTCCATCACGCCGCCACCGCACTTGTAGGGGCGGACCGCCGTGTCTGCCCCGCCGTGGACCTTGGCAATCCCGCTCGTCTCTGCGTTGAAGGCGCGAGCAACTCAGCGGCGCCGGGGTGGACGCAGCGGTCCACCCCTACAAATGACTCGCCCCGGTTACACGTTCCCTAGGTGTGCGACAGTGACACTGTGAGGGAGATCGTTCTCAACCAGCCAGGCGAATTCGCGGAGCGCTCCGTCGCCCCTCCGCAACGCTCCGACGGCGAGGCTTTGGTGAGGGTGCAACGCATCGGTGTGTGTGGCACCGACCTGGGCGCCTTTGCCGGCCGGCAGCCCTTCTTTTCGTACCCGCGCGTGCTCGGACACGAGTTGGGCGTCGAGGTGGTCGAGCCGCCCGACAACGATCATGGAATCCGAGCCGGCGACCGCTGCGCCGTCGAGCCCTACCTGAGCTGTGGCCACTGCCGTGCGTGCGAACTGAACCGTCCGAACTGCTGCGAGGATTTAAAGGTACTGGGCGTCCACGTAGACGGAGGGATGCGTCCGTTGATGTCGGTGCCGGTGTCGTTACTCCACAAGTCGGAGACGCTCTCGCTCGAGCAACTCGCGCTGGTCGAAACGCTCGGCATCGGCGCGCACGCGGTCGCTCGGAGCCAACTGCAAAAGGGCCAAACGGCGTTGGTGGTCGGCGCCGGGCCGATCGGTTTGGGCCTGATTCAGTTCGCGCTCACCACGGGCGCCGAGATCCGGGTACTTGAGCAGAGCGGGCCGCGAAGGGAGTTCGTAAGCCAACTGGGCATCGAGATCCTGGCCGCGTTTGACGGGACACTCGCCGACGTGGTCTTCGACGCCACAGGCAACCCCAAGGCCATGGACGCCAGTTTCGACTACGTGGCTCACGGCGGCAAGCTCGTGCTGGTCGGCCTCGTCCAAGGACGCATTTCGTTCGACGACCCGCAGTTTCACCGGCGCGAGCTAACGGTGCTTTCCAGCCGCAACAGTTGTCACGAGTTCCCGCGCATCATCCGCATGATCGAGACTGGCGAGATCGATACCAGGCCCTGGATAACGCACCGGCTCGACCTGGCCGACGTGCCGAAGCAGTTTGCGAGCCTGCCCGGCCGGCCGGACCTGGTCAAGGCGGTGATCGAGGTCACGGACGGGGTGGAGTAGGGTTCCGATTCATCGGTCGGGTCCCCGAGTTGCGGCGGCGAAGCGGGGTTCAGAGCCGCGGACGGGAGTCCGCGGTCGCGCGGACGGGAGTCCGCGGTCGCGCGGACGGGAGTCCGCGGTGAGATGCCGCTAACGGACGCGGGCGTTACTGGTTCGCTACCGCCCCGGCGGGCCGAAAAGGGTCAACGCAGCCTCACGGCTGCGGCTCTGAGTGTTGCGCCGGGCAGGCTCCCTAGAAGTTCGGCCTACCGCCGTCGGTCTGCCCGAACCCGCCCGTCTGTTGCGTCCCCGTTCCCAGACCGGGCAAACCCGATGGCGGCAACTGCTGTGCCACACCAAGCATCTCCGTGTGCGGATGGAACGCGTAAAGCGCGAATGCATAGAAGACGCTACTGTCGATGGGCTCGAGGCGTTGGCCCGCCAGAGGCCCGTCGACCGCCCTTCCCGTCACGTCCCACGTGCTGCCGGTTTGCTTATCGGTGATCTTGCCTTTGTTGTAGCGAAACTTGAGCCGCTTGCCGTCCACGTCCGGCGAGAAGACGCCCGCGGACCCGATCGCCCGGCCGTCCGCGATGAGCCTCGCATCCATCGTCGTGAGGGTCGAGGGCTCGTAGAACACGACGTACCGCTGGCTTTTCGCCTTGCCCTCGACCGCACCGCGCTTGCGCAAGTACTCGAACGGGTAGGCCCGCGTCTTGCCGGCGAGCGTGATCGCGACGACCCGCTCCATCGGCCGAACCGGCGGCGTCCGTTTCAACGGCACGGGGAACATCAGGCGCGAAGAGAACTCATAGCCCGCGTAAGGACTTTGGCCATAGTGCCTTTGATAACCGGTGTTGCGGCTGAGGACCTGGCCCTCGGGAAAGCTCTTCTTGAATTGCTCGAACGCGATCACTTGGCTCGACACAATGTCGAGCCGCTTGCCGGTCATCGTGCCGACAAGGCCCTCGCCGGTGAGTTGTTGCCACAGCGAGTCGGTCTGCCGGTCGTACATGACCATGTCGCTGTTGCGCAACATCCCCGTCACGCCGAAGTCGTACGTCTCGCCGTCGATGCGGCGGTCGAACGTGAGCGCGCTGTTGCACAACGGGCAATAGCTCGCCAGAATCGGCACCTCGCC
>JAKZVK010000800.1:0-4171 GCA_047516085.1 Bryobacterales bacterium | reverse complement strand
ACCTCTCGCTTTTCGCTTTCGAGCGCTAAGTCCAGTTGCCGCTTCTCGGGGGGCAGCCAGTCATAAGGATCGTAGGAGGTCTGCAGGATCGCGCTGAAGCGGTAGTAGTCGCGCTGCGGAATCGGGTCGTACTTATGATCGTGACAGCGCGCGCAACCGACGGTCAGGCCCATCACCGAGGACGTGAGCACCTGGATCTCGTCGGCGATGATGTTCATGCGCTCGGCGATGAAGCCGCGTTCGGGTGCGTCGGTCGGGTCGGCGGCCGTGCGTAGAAAGCCCGTGGCGGCGAGACGGTCGACCAATTCCTGGGTGACTTCCTGGTTGCGGTAGTCGGCCAGCTCATCGCCCGCGATCTGCTCCATCAAAAACTCGGAGTAAGGCTTGTCGCTGTTCAGCGCCCGGATGACGTAGTCGCGATAGCGCCAAGCGAACTCACGCGGGCGGTCGTGATTCCCGAAGCCTTCCGAGTCGGTGTGGCCGGCGAGATCGAGCCAGTGGCGCGCCCAGCGCTCGCCGTAGGCCAAGGACGCGAGCAGGTGGTCGATCATCCGTTCGTACGCGTCGGGACCGGTGTCGCTGACGTAGCTAGCTATCTCGTCCGGCGTGGGCGGCATGCCCGTTAGATCGAGGTAGGCGCGCCGGAGCAGCTTGACGCGGTCCGCTTCCGGCGAGTACGCCAGCCCTTGGCTGTCGAGCTTTCGCAGCAGGAAGGCGTCGATGGGATTGCGCACCTGCTCGGCGGCCTTCGGTTCGGGGACGGCCGGACGTTTCGGCGGCTGGAACGACCAGAACTGCCGGTCGTCGTCGGAAACCAGCGGGTCGTTGTCGAGATCGACCACCAGCTTTTCTCGCGGCGGGCCCTCTGGAGCGCCGGCGGCGATCCAGCGTCGCACCTTGGCCAGCTCGCCGTCGGTCATCGAACGCACCGAAAACTTGAGCTGCAACTCGGCCGGCGGCATGTCGCCGGACTCGATGCGCTTGATCAGCAGGCTGCCGGCCGGGTCACCGGGAATCAGCGCGGGACCGGATCGGCCTCCCTTGACGCGGCTCACGACCGTGCGCAGGTCGAGCCCACCTTCCTGCTTGCGCTTGCCGTGGCAGGCGATGCAGCGCAGTTGGAAGATCGGGAGGATGTCGTGCTCGGTGATGGGACCGCTGTCGCCACCGGAAGCCGTGGCCAACTCGGCGGCGTTCGCCGGCGCGCCCTTGTCGATCCACAGGCGGAGGGTGTCGATCTCGTCGCCGGTGAGCTTCCCGTCGCCGGGTGGCATCGTCTTCGAGACAACCTTATCGAGGAGCAAGCTCCCGGCAGAAGCCCCCACCACGAGCGCCGGTCCGGACTTGCCGCCATGCAAGATCGAGGCTTTGGTGCGAAGGTCAAGCCCGGCCTGCGGGCTGTCGTTCCCGTGACAGACGAGACACTTGGCCTCAAGCAGCGGCTGGATGTCGGAATCGAATGTAGGGGTTGCGGGCGCGGCGGATAGGGGCACCGACAATACCGCCCAGAGTACCGCCAAGCACAGTAGAGTCGTCAAGCAAAGCGTGGGGCAGCTTCTTATCATCGATTTCGACCCATCGTAACAAGTTTTCCGGGCGGCCGAGCGTGGCAGGCCCGTTTGAATCCGACGCCAGGCAACGGGCCGCAAACCCAAAGGGCATCGGAAATCTCAACAGTCGCCTTCACGGCTCCGTCTTCTCACAAACATGGAGGGAGACCCCTCGCGGTCGATCGATCGAAGATAAGAAGTCATGGCGGACAGCAGCGGGCGGACAAGCTACGGCGGACTCGGGTCCGCTAGCCACCCAAAGCCCTCGGGCCCGATGCCGAACTGGCGTCCGGCGGACTCGACGACACGGCGAATGTGCTCGACCACCTGCTCTTGAAAAGCCGGTTCGTGCCAGGCGAGAAACCCGTGCTTCTCGCTGACCGCGAGCGCCTCGGGACGCGTGGTCGCGCCGTGCCGCTTCAACGAACGCACGTGGAAGGGGTCACCGATGATGTCGCGGTCGGTCGCGTCCAGGGCGAGGCGGGCCAGCTCTTCCGGGTCACACGGTAGCAGCGGCGCGAGCGTGGCGTAGACCTCGATGCCCGCCTTGCGAAGGCGGCGCACCGTGTCGAGGCGTTCGCCGATCGTTGCGCAGAGCGGTTCGTAGAGCCGCCGCACGGGCTCGCGGTTCGTCGTGATCGAGAAGCTGACTCGCAGTGCCGTGCGGCGGGCAAGTTCGCCAAGGCGGTCGAGGTCGCGCAGAATCAACGGGCCCCGGGTTTGAATCACGAACACGGCGGGCGGGTTTTCGACCAGTGAGTCGAGCAGGCCCGGCATCAGCCTCTCGACCTCCTCCGCCGGCTGATAGGGGTCGACCAGCGGCGAGCAGTAAATGACCTGATCGGGCCGCAAGGACCTAGTGAGCAACTCCGCCGTATTGGTTTTGAAGGTAGTGAACTGCCCCCAGCGTTGCCAGTCCTCAGGGTGTAGGCCGCCCTGGATACGCATTGTCGGGACGTAGCAGTAGATGCAGCCAAACGTGCAATTACGCGCCGGGCTGAGGGAGTGGCTGAAACCGGCCTGGGCGATGAAGCCGGAGGTCTTGGTGAGGATGCTCTTGGCTTCGGAATGGCGAATCGAGTTGGAGGAGGTCAACGTAATCGAGTGCTTCGTGTCAACGATGGAGCGCGTCTTGTGGCGCGGGCTTCCAGGCCTGCGGCGTCGACCTCCGGGTCGACGTTTCCGTGCTCCTCATCCGCTTCCGCACGCGTGGAAGAGACCGGCGGGGACGCCGGTCCTTCCCGCCGGAGGCGCGCGCCACCCCTATCGTCTGAAACGGAGAGTGGAAACCATGTCTTGTGAACGCCTGGAAACGATGTCTGGGTACTTGACAGCATGCCGTGCCCCTACATTCCGAACCGCGACGAACTCTTACACTCGCTCTACCACCCAACCGCGTAACTGTCCGTGGCCGGCGCGGCGCCCGCCATCAGTACACCGGTGCGCGGGTCGATCACCACGGTCTTGATGCTACCGACACCCATTGCCGAGTGCGTTGAGACGTTGTGCCCGCGGCGCGCTAGCTCCTCACGCACGGACTCATCGATCCGCTCCGACACGGCCAGTCCATCGCCCGCCTCGTGCGGATACCAAGAATTATGGTACGACTGCGTCACGAAGTAGGCCTGCTCGACCGCCTGCTGCGGGTTCATGCCGAACTCGACGAAGTTCAGGAAAAACTGAAGCTGCGACTGCGGCTGCGTGTCGCCGCCCGGCGTGCCGAAGACCATCAACGGCTTGCCGTCCTTCATGACGAGCACCGGGTTGACCGTCAGGCGGGGACGCTTCCGCGGCTCCAACGCGTTCACGTGGTCGGGGTCGAGGTGAAATCCCGCCAGCCGGTTATTGATAAAGAACCCACCACCGTCGCCATCGATGTAGCTGCCGTTGCCAAAATCGGACGCAATCGACGAGGTGATCGAGACCATGTTGCGGTCTTTGTCAACGACGCCGACGTAGGTCGTCAGGCTGTCGATCCAACGCGGGTGCGCCGCCGCTCCGCGAAGGACCTGGTGCCGCCCGCGAGTGGCGGCGTACTGTGGCGGCTGGGCGGCCGCACGCAGGGCGCGTGGGTCGCCGGCGGGTGCGGTCCCTTCCATGGCACGGTCTTTGCGGATCAACTTCCGGCGCTGCTCGGCATACTCCGCCGACAAGAGTTCCTTCAAAGGAATGTCCTTGGCGAAGCGCGGGTCGGCGACGAAGGCCTCGCGGTCGGCGAAAGCCAGCTTCAGAGCCTCGGTAACGTAGTGGATGTAGTCGGCCGAGTTGTGGCCCATCGCTTTGAGGTCGACGCCCTCGAGTGTCTTCATCGCCTCGAGCATCACCGGACCTTGGGACTGCGGCGGCACGCCGTAGACGTCATAGCCTTTGTAGTTGACGTGCGCGGGGGCGGTCTCCTCGGCCGAGAACTCCGCGAGGTCCGACGCGTCCATCAAGCCGCCGGCGCCCGCCAAGGCCTCGACGATTCGCTTCGCCACCGGGCCGCCATAGAAACCGCTGTGCCCGTTCGCCGCGATACGGCGAAAGGTGTTGGCAAGATCCTTCTGCACGACAACATCACCCATGCGCACGGGTTGGCCGTCGCGGAACCACGTGCGGGTGGTGCTGGGGAACGGGGCCAG
>JAKZVK010000799.1:0-6281 GCA_047516085.1 Bryobacterales bacterium | reverse complement strand
CCCTGACCGCGCTCTGGGGGCGTCTGACGGCCTCTTGGGACTTCCAATGGACGCCAGCGGGGCTGGTCGGCTCAATCGCTCATCGCCAAGCTGCCTGAACAGGTCGGCTCAGCGAATAGACTTCTTCCACGGGCTGTTAAGTAGACAATATCGATGAACGCCCACCGCACTCACGGCGGGTGTTTGGAGGAAGGGCACCATAATGGCAGATCAGATCGAAGAAATCAGGGAACTCATCAAGGCGGAAACGGCCAAGCTCGCAGCGCGGCAGATAAAGGTCCAGTTGGTGATCCAGGGCGCCATCCAGGCAATTGCCTGGGGATCTGTGGCGGTCGTCATGTGGCAGATCAACCGAGCGGTGCAGCAGGTCCAGAACCGGATATTGGAGCTGCCCGACGAGTTGATCGAGCAGATGCAGAACATGCCGGAACAACTCAGGCAGGTGCTACCGTTCTAGCGAAACACCTGTGTAGCAGTTACGCGGGAGTGCGGACAGCGCGGCTGCGCCGCGGTGTCGCGGCCGTCGTTGTCCGGGGGGACCGAACGCGTTCACGCCGCCGCCAGACGGCCTGGTCGTCCGGCTGGTCCTTGAGGAACCGAGGGCGACGCGGTCCGCCGTAGACCTCAGCACCCCCGCTGGCCTCGCCGGTCGCGGGGGGAGCTCTCGGGGTGGCAGACCAGCCGCCGGTGACGCTGCCGGTGATCGCGGGGTCGCCGGTGATCTCGAAGCTGGCCGGTGACGCTCGACTTGTCGTCGTGGGGGAGCAATGCGGCCGGACTCCGGGCGGTCGAACGGGCGCGAGATGTCGCTGTGGAGCGTCACCCAGGCGTCGGGGTCGATCCCGGCTGGTGGTGGCAGGAAGAGGTGATCGAATCTGGGGGTGGGCGGCGCAGCTGCCACGGCGTCGGGCCACGGTGCGCGCAGGCCCACGGCGTCGAACCGAGCCCCCGCTCGAGGGCGACCTGGACGAGTCGGCCAGGTCTGTCGCCCCGAACGCCGGCGCCTGTCCCCCGGACGCGGCCGCCGAGCGGTTCCGCTGGTAGCCGGCGAGGCTCACAGGCGAGGGTGGGCCAGGAAGCACGCGGCGGCCACCGCCGTCGAGGCGGTCGACGGGGCTCTCCCCCCTGGTCGGGCGGGCTCGGCGCGCTCGCGGCGGCCTGCGCGTCGGACAGGGCGTCGTGCCGCGACGGCGCCGCCGACGCGTGCGGGGCGGAACTCCAGGCTGCTCCCCGGTGCCGTTGTCGCGTGGCGCTATCGGAGGCAACTGATCTAGTTGGTCCGGTGATTCGAGCCGGTGCGTTTTCGCCGGGGGGGGAACGGCACCTCGCGGCCAATTGCGACCGGTCTTCCACGTGAGTCCCGTGGGCGGGTCCCTGGCGTCGCGATCGGGGACGGTTTCGACCGCGAGCGCCAATCGAATCCAGCACCCCCCGCAGTTGCTGGCTCTACGAAGCTGGCTCCCGGTCGCGGGCCTTCTGGAGACGCTGGCCAAGCCCGCTTCGCCGGCAGTCTGAACCTATGGGCCACTTGAGCACGCACGACTACATGCCGGCACCAGTCTGGGCGACCAGTACTTCGAGCATATCAACAAGCTTGTCCACCTCCGGGGGGTAGAATATTTGAGCTAGTTTGTTGGGCTTGGGAAGGCCTTCGACCCTGCGTTTCCACTGCTTGTCAAGTGTAGCCAGGCTACCGTACGCTGCTCCAAGAACTGCGTGACAGAAATCTGCGCCGTCGCCCTTCTTGAATTGGAACGCCTTCGCCTCGATGACGAGCTTGCGAAGCAGATGTGCAACAGCAAAAGCGGCCGGCCGGCGCGGCTCATACGGGATGGGAGGCAACGCCATGTCTAGTGAGTCCGTATTCTCGTCGTAGCGTCGACGGGCTCCGCATATTAGCTCACTCAATGCGTCGTCCAAACTGCGTAAGTCTGCACGGATTGAGTCGCGCTCTTCCACAAGCCAGTCGACAATAGCCCCCAAGTTGAAGAATTTGTCCGAGAGCTCAAGTACTGTTTTCCCTCCGGGTGACAGTGCGCACGCCCTCTGCTTGAAATATGCATCGACGAACGTGGCGGAAATCGCTGTCCGTTCTGTCGACATCCCATTACACTCCCTCTCTGCGACAGTAAACGGATTAGCTTCCAACGGGATCCAGTGCGCTCCGATAGCGCTCAGGAACGTGCGCACCTCTTCGGCGGCGGCGCCCTGAGGTCCCCACAACTCCGTGGCATTGGTCCATGAGAAAAGCAGTTCGCCTCCCTCATCGAGCGCCTTCAGGAAACGGTCTTGCCTGGACGCGTCGCCCCTTGCAAGCGCAATGATGGCCCAGTTGTCGAGATAGATGCCCCAGCGATCGGCATGGATCTCAGCTACACATGTGGGCTCACCATCCTCCATGGTGAATCTGATGCTCATCTCGTCCGCTCGAGGAGACCCAGCCCGCTACGAGATCTTGTACCGAACCTTGTTTGCGCTGTTGGATTCGCCGACATTAGCACGTCGTACCCAATTCGCGAGATCTTCGTCGCCCCACGATGGCGAGTCGCCGAGAACGAATATGGGTAGGGGCCGACGGCCTCGCTCAACCGACCGCTAGCCAGCATCGAAAAATTTGGCAGAGCCTCAAAAAACGCCGACTTGCCGCTACCGTTCGGTCCCACGAAGACCGCAACCGGAGACAGTGCGATATTCGTTTCCTTGTGGATTGAGTAATTCTTCACTTTGACTTCGTGCAAGTACATGGAAATTCCCTCATTGCGCGGCTATGTTTCGCTGCCCCTGATGGGGTCTCGATCTCTCCAGCCCGCATCCACCTCCAGAGGACCAGCCCTGGCGCGGCGACGAGCAGCAGGACGACGAGGGCGAGAAGCGGGGAGTGCCCGCTGCCGAGGTCGAACGTGGCGATCGGATCCGATCCCTCGTTACCGCGCCTGATCACGAAGCCGCTGTCTTGCAAGGCCGCAGGTGGCCAAGCTTGCTCGGATCATACTTGACCCGATGGCCGATCCACATCCTCCGGGCCGCACCCGGCCAGCCGTCGGGTAGGTGCGTTGCCGCGAGGGCGTTCGATGATCAGATCACGATCCGCTCGATAGCGGTGACTACGGCTGTCAAGAGGAGCGGTCCCGTGTTGGCGTCCGGCGGCGAACCGAGCCCCGAGGTCGCGTTGGGCCGGATCTGTTGAGCGGCGCGGCGGGGCCCTTGGGGGCGGACGGCGCGTCTGCCACGGCGCTCCGGCCACGACCGCGCAGGATCACTCAAGTCTGGCGTTTCGCGCCGCGCTCGCCGGCATCGTTCATGGGGGACACCGGCGCGGGTGAGGGCCCGAAGCCGACGGCGCGATGCCGGCCCGCCGGGGCGATGGCGGTCGCTCGTTCTGGTTGGCCGGGCGCTGGTCGACGGCACAAGAAAGCGCTGCGAGCCGCGACGAACTCGGCGGCCAAGGCCGGCTCGGAAGGGCTTGCGAGAGCCGCAAAATATAGCGGGCTAGCGAACCACGAGCTGAGCGCCCCTCCGTAACTGTTGTGCGAGACTCTTTCGCGCTTCACGCTGGCTCACTGGAGGCCAACCCACGACGAGGGCATGCCTGGGTGGCGGCACAGACGGCTGAACATCGAGTTGCCAAATCCCAATTCGACCGGCCCTCGCAGCCAGAGCCGCGAAGTCGGCGCGAGCGCGAACAGAACGGCCGGAAGCCTCAGCGGCAGTGTCCTGTCCAAGGGTCCACACGACCTCCTCCGCGAGTGTTTCCGTTCTCATGACGGAAACTTCCTCGGTATAGTCCCCCTTCATCGGAGGTAGAAACTGCCGGAAGCTCATTCGTCCGGTCGAGGCTGTAAATGCATCCTGATCGAAGATAAATCGCGACAGGCGCTCGTTGTCGCTGATCGGACCGTCCTCGTAAGGAGTGGGTGCTGACGCGGTTGTGTAAGGCGCGCTAACCGAGTTGTGTTGTTGGGTAGAGCCGCGCCAGAACGTAATGAAGCGTCTCAGGAAGTCCATCAACGTACTCGACCCTCCCGTAAAGAGGTTCCCGTCCGAACAGCGCTGAGAAGCCGACCGCGTCGGAGTTATCAATGGTAAGACTTACAACGCGCTGATCGTCTTCGTCCCAATCCAAGCCGATCTCGTCTTCCGACTCGACGACGACGATAGGTAGTGGCAGTGCGGAGGGAAGTAACCTCATGAAGTCCAACGTCTTGGCGAAGGCACTATACGACACCGTTGTACCGTCACGGTTCGCGGCCTGCGCGAGAGCCTCAAAAACGCAGGAGAGAATCTCGCTCTCCCTGTCGACGCTCGCAGGTGCGACGGCCGCGTCCAACAGCTCCCGCAGTCCCTCCGCCTCTGTACCGAGCGAGCGATCAACCTCAGGAAGGTAAGTGGGCCACGATAGGGTATCAGCGTAGCTCATTCGTAGATCCTAACTGTTTCGTCCGTGAGCAGTGAGAAAAACGTCTCGTTCTTTAATATTCTAAGGGCGCCTAATATTTCCAGCAGGGCGGCAGAATCAACAGGAAACTCGCCGGTCCGAAACACATCTATGTCAATCGTGATCGCGGGCGGTTGTTCGGCCTGCTGCTTCTTGAGTTGCTGGATCACGACCGCGGTTGCCTGTCGTGGCTCATCGTGCGCCACAATACGCGAAAGAAACTGACTGAACATCTGGGGCGCGCCTTCGGGTAGCTCTGGGACGGATGTGAGATACCGGGTGAAGTCGTCGCCGTGAGTGAGGGGTAGCGCCAAGCGATTGATGTAGCGTAGCGCTATGCGCGACACGTTCGCGGGCCTTGCGCGTGCGACCAAGAGCTCCCAAAGCGTCAGTGCCTTGGCGATGAACTGGTTACCGCCCATATAGACCTTCAAGTTGTTCAAAGTGAAACCATCGGGTCGGAACTGCACAGAAAGCGTCTGATCCGCGTTCGTTACGCGCACACCTCCAAAGGTTGAAGGATCTACGCGCGGGGGCACGAGCCGTCCGTCTTTGATCTCTATCTTCGCCTCGAAGTCGCGCCACTGCTGCTTGGTCGGGAACTCATCCTTCAACTCATCGGCGAGAGCCATGAACATCTCGGGGTCGCGGGGGACCGATGTTCGCAGGTCGACAAGAGCTTCAACGATGGGGGGATGGTTGAGGGGCCTCGGGTGCGCCATGTGATCTTGGGTGTCTTCTCAGAGCGAACGACGCGGGGTGGGTCGAGTCCCCGGCGGCGCTCCTCTGTACGGGTCTCCGACCAAGCGTATCAGAACCCGCGCCGCTCCCACCAGAGGGCCAGCGGGACCGGCAGGATCCGTGCGCTCGGCGAGAGCGACACCCCGCGGTCCGCCGGCGCCGGGCTTGGGGGCGGACGGCACGGCTGCCATGGCACGGCGGCCACGGCCGCAGGCGGGGGCGGCGCGGTGCCGCTCGAGGGCGACCTGGGCGAGCGGCCAGGCCGGTCACCCCGAACGTCGGTGCCTGCCCCCCCCGGCCGTGGCGGGCGAACGTTCTGCTGGTAGGCGGTGAGGCTCAACGGGGCTGGCGGAGGCGGTTGTGGGGCGGCTGGTCGAGCCAGGCGACGACGCGGCCGCGGCGACGGGCTCCGGCTCGCGCGAGCCGCGACGACCTGCAGGCGGAGGGCTTGGGACGGACAGCGCGTCGCGCCCGTCGTCCCGCCAGCCGGCGCGGAAGTCGTGCCCGCCGGCACCGCCGATCGCGGCGAGGCGCTGGGCGGCGTGTCGACGGTCACGGTCCCGACTTGCGGGGGCAGTCCGTGAGTCCGCCACCGCGTGGCCAGCCGCCGATCTACGTCCGGCGACGGTGGCGGCGAGAGCGACGATCTTTGCGGGCGTTGACGCGGTGGGTGTTGCTGGCCATCGAAACGACGCTCGACTATCAGCGTACGGGCAGGCTCCTTGCCTTTGCAGTAGGTGGATCGTCGGGAAGGGGCGGTGGTCGGAGGCACCGGCCTCGGGAACGCTTCGGCCAAGGACCGGCGGATCGAGATCGGCTAGACCTGGCTCGCGGTCGGAGCACAGGGGCGGGGGATCAACACCCACGCGAAGTATCTCCTTCTGGAGCATTGCTTCGAGTCCCCTGTCCGCTCACCGCGTTGAGGCGCCTGTTCATGTCAGACACTCGATGCGTCTGTAGTTGCTCCCACTAGTGTCCCACATTTTCAGGACCACGCCAGCGACAATTGGGAGCCAGAGGGGGCCGGTAGCGACGGCGTCGTGAACAGGTCCTGGAGTGGCCGACGTTCAAACATGTTGAGCTGGAGCACCTGCAGCATCTGGTG
>JAKZVK010000798.1:0-6137 GCA_047516085.1 Bryobacterales bacterium | reverse complement strand
GCGCTGGCGGCCAAGGCGGCCGAGCGGGGCGTGGCGGTTCCCGACCATGAGGACTACGACACATGGCGGAACGTGACCGACTTTGCGGTGGGCCGTTGCGAAGGACTCATGGACGACCCGGTGAATTACGGCATCCACCTGGATTACATCGCACTCCGGGAAGAGAGCCTCGGCTCAGCGCTCGCGCGGGTGCGCGACGTGCTTGAAGACGACGACCGGCACCTCGCGGCAACCCTGGCAGGACAACACAAGGGGGAGAGCCTCCGGATGCGCGAAGAGCGCGTCGCCCGCCTCCTCGACGATCCGGAGAAGCTCCGGGAGTTGCGGCAACAGCGCGCCGAGCGCAAGGCCGAAAGGCAGCAGCAGAGCAAAGGCCGCCATTGGAGCATGCGAATGTAGTCCGGCCTGGCCGCGCTGGCGACGAGATCGCGATAGCGTCGTCCATCAGACCACACTGTGCTGTTGAAACAGGCCGAGACCTTCCGCACCTTCAACCGGTTGGAAACCGAACAAGTCCGGGATACACTCTGTCTGCATCGGGGAACTCCTCTGTCCTGAGCTAAGTCTTTGATAACGAACATTATCTCACAGACAGAGCCCCGATGCACCCGCACAGTTTGAGAAATCCGGGCTAGGTAAGCTATATTCTGGGTGGTCAAGTTCGACGCTCAACAACACGCCGAGGGCCGCATGGTCCGCGACACCTCTTCCCAATCAACACCGGCGTCCTTGGAGCCACGGGGCAGATTCCTGCCGGGCGTACCCGGTGAGAACATCGAACGCATCCTGGACGCCGCTCCCGGCGATGAGATCGGCCGCGGCAAGTTCGACCACCCTGAATCCTCGGCCGCGCTGGCCGCCAACGCCTTCGGATTCTTTCTCCACCGGGCGGGAGAGCTGCCCCCGCTGCCGAGTTGTCTGGGCGCGCGATGGCCGGCCCGTTCGCTAGCGATCGAAGCGACGGTCCGTTTCCCGTGGTCGGGCGGCCATCATCCGGTTCTCGATTGTCTCGTCGCCACGCCGTCGGCGCTCATCGGAATCGAATCCAAACGC
This sequence comes from Bryobacterales bacterium, assembly GCA_047516085.1. GTDB lineage: Bacteria > Acidobacteriota > Terriglobia > Bryobacterales > UBA6623 > JAKZVK01. Next base: position 5,084 of record JAKZVK010000798.1, on the reverse strand, counting down.
TTCGAGCCGTTTCGCGGACACGCGGCCGCCGTCTTCAGCGACGCCTACTGGCGACCCGTCTGGGGCGATTGCATGAAGGGCTATGAGCAAGTCCGAGACTCGCTGCGCGATGACCCCCATCACTATCGCCGCCTCGATGCGGCGCAGCTTGTCAAACACGCTTTCGCCCTGCGCTCCGATGTCCATCGCGCGGGCGCGCATCGCGGGCTCAAGCCCATCCTGTTCTACGTCCATGCCGAACCGGAGTACTGGCCGAGAACCGGGCGGCGGGTCGATGACGACGCGAAAGCGGGGCACAGGGATGAGATTGCCCGCTTCGCGCGCCTTGTGGCCGGGGATGAGGTGGCCTTCGTATCCTGCACTTGGCAGCGATTGCTGGAGGCATGGCGTTACGACCGCAGAGAGAGGATCCGCACTCATGCGGCAGCCGTGGTGGCACGCTACTCGCCCTGACCCTTCGGCACATCCGGCTGCCCACCGTGTCTGAACCCCGATGATCTCAAGCCGCTACAGAGAAGTCCGCCGCGGCGATACACGGCCGGCGTCCGTTCAGCGGCGGTCCTCAGCGTCAGGGTGCGTCTGCAGATGACGGTTGATGCGCGCGCTGGGGTGGGCTTGGTCCGACATGACAAAGCCCTTCTCTTCCAGAAGCTTCTCCACCGCTTGGTTGAACGCAAGATGCTTTTCCTGGACCTCTTTCTCCTCCGCCACGGTGGCACCCTGCGGAATGACGCAGAACTCCGCCATGGCCGGCAGAGATTCCTCCTCGCCGTCGGCGTACATCCGGACGTGTCTGTCGCTGGTCATGCGATGCATGGCGTAGTAGTCGAGACGCTCCCATCCATCCTCATCGCCGATGTCGAAACGGGTCCAGATGGTCCATCCCCGCTGAGCGATGAGCCAGACCACGCCAGGTGACAGGGCGTCGAAAGGCAACTCTATTTCCCACTTTTCGAATGCGCGGTTGAACCGCTGCCGTAGCTGCTCCCGTTTACCCATGCCACTCCTCCCATCGGGCGTATGACGGACCAACTTCGATCAAGCCCCTGTTGTCTTCGGCCGCTGGAATATGTACCAGCGTGGCGGCCTCTACGAAATCCCAATGGAGGAAGTTCGCGATGTTCCGCAGGTTCTGCCCTCAACGACATGATGTCCAAGATGAGGAGCCATCGCGCCACGCGCGCCGCGAAGCTATAGTGCACCGCCTACGCTCGCGCCGACCATCAAACCCCGAATGAGTGGAGGAGTGTAGACGAATTTTTTGCCTCTCCAACCCCCCTCGCTTGTTCAGCGCGGGCAGGCACGCCCATCCGTGAATATTTCTATGGCCCAGGGTACCCCAGCGACCAACAACTCTGATAACCCGACAACACGCCATAGCGCGGCACGATGGCGACCAAATCACGCCCCGAGCCGCCGCACGCACCCCAACGAAACCGGGTGGGCCATGATCGAGTGCCGAGAGCCGGCGACGAAAATCAGAACGAATTTGCCGTGCGAGAACTGCCGACAGTATTGGGCGCGGATCCGGATGCCGACGCGGACCAGCGCCTTCTGCTGTCGCGCCGTGCGGCGGTGGCCGGGGCGCGCGGGAGGCGTCCGCGCCGAGAAGCGACCGGCCGTGCGGCGTTGCGCCGGGGGTTAGTTCTGAGGAAAGCCCGCTACCGTGGCTGACATCGGTCGTCTTGCGATATATTCAGCTGCGCGGCGGCGCCGGCGGCGACTGGCTGCCGGGCGGTTTGGGGGGTGCTCATCATGGCGTTCGAATTGACGATAGAAGCGACGCTATGCGCGGGGGAAAGGTGAGTAGTTCTTCTCCGCAAGTGCCCGACCCAGGGGCCCGGTTCGGCGTGAAGCGAACCGGGCTGGCAAGGCTGCTGTTCGCCATATTCCGTGCGGGGGATGCCCGGGCGGCATCGGTGAATGCCGACAGCGTCGAGCTCGCCTTCAGGTCGCGTTCGGCGGAAATCGCTCTCGGCGATATCGGAGCGGTGGAGGTGAAAGCGGGGCGGCGCTGGGCCGGCGTCAGGCTCGGCAATGCAAGGATGGCGGCGACGGTATCGGGCCTGTCCCGAACCGAAGCCAGGAAATTTGCCGACGCGGTAGAGAGGGCAAGGGTCGATTGGTGGCGGCGGACGCTGGCGCCGCAGATTGGCGCGCTTCGCTCCGTCCACGAACGGCTGGCCGGATTTGCCGATCCGCCGGGTTACGTCCATGGCGACGTATTCGACGAGGTCATGCGGGACGCGCAGGCGGCAACCGGCGGCCTGGTGGCGCGGTGGCCGGACTCCCTCTCCGAGGCTCCGGAAATCCGGATGCTGCGGGGCATACTGGAATTCCTGGAGGCGCCGGACAGAGCCAGGTCGAAGGCGAACGAGGCATTCGTCGCGAACGAGCTGGTCCGGTCGCGCGACCTGTTCGACCGGATCGAGGCGCGGCCACTGACGGACGAACAGCGCAAGGCGGTGGTCGTCGACGAAAAGCGCAATCTGGTCGTCGCCGCTGCGGGAAGCGGTAAGACCTCCGTCATCGTGGCGAAGGCGGGATGGCTCGTTCGGAGGGGATACCGGAAGCCGTCCGAACTCTTGCTGCTCGCCTTCGCACGGGATGCCCGGAACGAGATGGAAGAGCGTGTCCGCGCGCGCCTTGGGGCGAGTGCCGCGAAAGGCGTAACGGTTCGAACCTTCCATAGCCTGGGCATGGCGATCATCGGCGAGGCCGAAGGCAAGCGTCCGGCGCTGGCCCGGTCGGCGGAAAACGACCGGGCCCTGTTCGACCTGCTCAAGGGCATCGTTGCCGATCTGCTGGCTGACGGCGCCCTGTCGGAAACCTTGGTCGAATGGTTCCAGGACCAGTTCGCTCCCTACAAGAGCGAGCACGAGTTCGCCACCTGGGGCGCGTACTGGAACTACATCCGGCGGAACGACATCCGGTCGCTGAAAGGGGACACGGTGAAGAGCTACGAGGAATGCGAGATCGCGAATTTCCTCTATCTCAACGGCGTCGCCTACGAATACGAAGCGTCCTACGAGCACGAGACGGCGACGGTCGAGAAACGCCAGTACAAGCCCGACTTCTATCTCCCCGACCACGGTATCTACATCGAGCATTTCGGGCTCGACGCCGCGGGTAATACAGCGCCGTTCGTCGACCGGGAGAAATATCTCGAGGAAATGGAGTGGAAGCGCCAGGTCCACGCCGAACGGGGTACCGTCCTGGTCGAAACCTTCACGCGCGAACGCGCCGAGGGCCGGCTGATCCGAAACCTTGAGGAGAAGCTGGCGGCGCACGGTGTGGAGCTGACGCCGCTTCCGCGGGAGCGGGTGTTCGCGGTCCTCGAAGACCAGGGACGGATCGACCCGTTCATCCGCGTCCTCGCGACCTTCCTGCAGCACTTCAAGGGTGGCGGGCTTTCCCTGGAGGAGGTCGCCCAACGGGCTCGTTCCCTTGAGGACGAGGGGCGGGCGGAGGCGTTTCTGACGGTATTCGGGCCGATCTTCGAACGCTACCAGGAGTCGTTGGTCCAGGCGGGAGAGATCGACTTCCACGACATGATCAACAGGGCGACAGAGCATGTGGAGGCGGGTCGCTACCGCAGCCCGTTCGGCTACATCCTGGTCGACGAGTTCCAGGACATTTCGCCGGCGCGGGCCCGTCTGGTGAAGGCGCTACTCGACAGCTCTCCGAGAGCCCAGCTGTTCGCGGTCGGGGATGACTGGCAGGCGATCTATCGGTTCGGCGGGTCGGACATCGCTGTCATGCGGGAATTCGGGGACCGGTTCGGCGACTTCGAACGCGTCGACCTCGAAACCACGTTCCGGTGTTCGGACCGCATCGCAGCGGTGGCCACCGACTTCGTGCTGCGCAATCCCGCGCAGATCCGCAAGACGGTCCGTGCAACGCGCAAGGCCGACGGGTCGGCCGTGCATGTGGGCCTCCCGGGAGACGAAGGTCTTTCGCTGCTGAAGGAAGCGCTCGACCGCATTGCGGGGGATGCCGGGCGGCACGACGGGACGTCTGAGGTGCTGCTGCTGGGCCGCTACCGGCATTTGCAGCCCCTGAACCTCGGCAGCCTGGCGAAGCAGTATCCGGGGCTTCGCTTCACCTACATGACCGTCCACCGCTCCAAGGGACTGGAAGCCGACTATGCGGTGGTGCTCGGGCTGTGTGCAGGCAAACACGGTTTTCCGGTCGAGATCGCCGACGACCCACTGCTCGATCTGGTGATGGCGGCGCCGGAAGCGCATTCCAATGCCGAGGAGCGGCGGCTGCTCTATGTCGCGCTGACCCGTGCGCGCCGCCAGGTGTTCCTGCTGGCCGAGGGCGGCCCCCCGTCCGCGTTCGTCAAGGAACTGATCGGCGGCGGATACGATGTCACCACATTCGGCCGCCCTCCGGAAGGCGACGTGCCCTGCCAACTGTGCAAGGAAGGGCGGCTCGAACGCCGGGAAAACGCTGGCGACGGGAGCATCTTCTACGGCTGCTCGAACTGGCCCTATTGCGGACACACCGGGCGCCCGTGCCCGAAATGCGGAACCGGCCTGCTGGTAAGGTCTGGCGGCGCCTTCCGTTGCCGCGACTGCGGCGGGTCAATCGAGGGCTGTCCTTCCTGCGGCGGCTGGCTGGAAACGAGGATGGGCCGGTTCGGTCGCTTCCTCGGATGTTCGAACTATCCGGATTGCGACTACACGCGCAATCTGCAACGACCCGGAGCCCGGTCCGGAAGACCGTCGACGACCCCGAGAACAGGACAGCGCAAGCGGCATTGACTTGCAGGCATTCGACCGGTTTGTCGGGCGCCGGCACGGTACAATCGTTCGTGTCGCCGGAAATACCGGAGTAGTGGCAGAGGTGCAGGTTGGCGGACGGGACACTCGCGGAGCCGGTTTGCTGGGATGTTGATCGGCGCGCCGATTCGACGCCGATCTGCGCGCTAATGTGTTGATATTGCGTGACTGTGAGGGGTCAACATTCGACGCCGGTCAACACGCAGGGCTAACCACGGCATTGTCATCTATGGACGCCCCCCTGATTGCAAGTGGTTTTGGTGATTAGAGGCGGGTTGGGTTTGCAGTCATCTATCC
>JAKZVK010000797.1:0-4111 GCA_047516085.1 Bryobacterales bacterium | reverse complement strand
ATCGAGGCCCACAATGGCTGCTGCTGACTGCGGTGTGAGCCCGGCTGTCACCAGCGATCCAAAGGCTCGGCTGGTTCCGGCAATATCTCCGGCTCTCAAAGCGGCGAAGTCCAGTTCGGCGGCGGGGTCTACCTTCTCTTTGAGTTCCTCAACCACAAGCGCCCCGAGTGGTTTAAGAAGAGTATGGAGCACAAGTCGGAACCCTTCGCGCATGGCACCCGCGTTTCCAGTTGCGCTGACTAAGCTGGGCGGTATCCCAAAAGCTCCCAGAAGGGAATGTTCGAGGCCTTCCCTGATCCCAATAAAACTCTCCGGCGGCGAAGGGCCGAGTCTGCGCGGCTCAAGATCACCGGGAACCACAAAGGCTCCGCTACCGGTGTGAGCGCTGAAGGCTTCCACGATCTTGGTTAGCTGATCGGGCGACATGGAATCGGCCAGCCCGTAATCGTTTTGGTTCCTTCGGGGAGATAGAATCTGTTTCTGTGTGAAGGCCATCTCCTCGCTGGTTGCATGTTCCAGGAGGGAAGCTGCCCTGCTGGTATCGCGGGCGAGACTTAAAGGAGATCTTCCTGTCCACGGCCGAGATGGAGGGGCCGCATACCGGCAGTGAAGCACTGACGCGCTGGGGAGCGTGACCACGCGGGTCGAATCCGGGCCGGAAAGGGTGACGCGGTACAACCAGGTCGAAGGGTCGTCGGTTCCATGAACCGACCATGAGGCAGTCGGCGTCAACGATACTCGACCTCCGCGAACGATGATCGCGTGCAAGCTTTCCCCGGCGCGGCACAAGCTCCTGCCGATGCTGTCCATGACTGCCGGAGTGACAGATCTGAGCGCCACGTTGTCAGGTTTGATCGATGCCGATGCAAGTCCGCTTCCCCACAAACGACTTGCGACCTCGATTGCGGCCAAAGCCGAGCCGTCAGTCGCCCCGGTTGCGCTCGCCATGATCCGCGAAACAACTTGATCGACGTAGCTTTCCCTGATTTCGGGCCGTGGGGGTTGACTGAGGCCGAGTTCGATCACAACCAAACCCGCCGCTGTTGCGCCCGGCGACGTACCTCGACAGTCGCCGCAGCATAGCTTCCCCTATCGACCAGACCCGCCCCGGTTAGAACGGCCTCGGAGATTCGCCGGACGCCCGCCACGATGGTTTGACGCACGGCCCGGAACTCGATTGAAAGACCCTTGAAAAGCCCGGATCGAATTTCCGCCAGCGCGTCGCGGCCCGCCGTCGTGTTTGGGATCTCCGCGTCCACGGTCAAGCGCCCCTCGATCTCGACCGGGGTGAACCTGAGAATGGGCGCGGCCCGCGAGTGTTGGCGATTGAGAACGATACCGCCAGCGTCCCATGACAAAGACCCTCGCTCAAACATCTCGGGGCGATCCTTTGCCCGCTGGCCGAAAGGCATGAGGGTACCGACCAGCCGGGCCGGTTTCCCCTCTACCTCGCGTACCTCGATTGCACAGCGGATTTCGTCCATGACGGTCCTATGCGTGTTGCGTTTGATTCTTGAACCACTGCGCCTTGCGCGTGATTGCGAAGTTTGCGAGCAACACGGCATGGACAATTATTTCCCCATAGGCCGCGCGGGTAAACTCATCGACAATCAGGGAAACGCCCTGCCACATCGGTTGAACCGCCGCGCCCCGCTCCATGCCGAGCCGGATGAGCGCGTTTTGTTTCGAGGATGCTACATCAGGAACGTGGGCGCTAACCATCAAGCCGCCGCTTTTTTCCTGTAGACGTTCAACGCCGGATTCGTCGCTGTTATTGCCTTTGTACGCGGCGCTCGCATGGGTGAAAGTCCCTGCCCCTACGATCATCCGAACGTCGCCGGGTGTGCGGGCGTAGCGGCCATCGACGCGGCCATAGAGTAGGCCGCTGAGGTACAACGCGAAGGTCGTAACCGCCGACACGTTGTTGTTGTCGAGGTTCGTTCCCGTCAACAGGCCATCCGTGCCGGAGATCGCTTGATCGTCTAGCGCTTCCTCCAGCCCGCTGGATAATGCCAGTCGGAGCGAAGCATCAAGGCCCGCGAAGCGCGCCGCGTCCGTTCGCCTGTAGCTGAAACTCGCCTGCAAGCGCTCAGGACTGAGCGTGTTCGCCACAAATGCGGCATTAGTTTGTGCCGCTTCATCCGAACCGCTGAAGGGACCCTTCACGCTCGGCGACGTTGACAGGACCGGATAGGCCGCGTCACCGACTGGCACGGTCGGGCGCTCGATACCCAGGAAAGCGCCGTCGCCGGAACTGAAAACGGGTGTGATTACCTCGCCTTGCGAAGCGTCGCCGATACTCGCCGGGACCGTCGCCGCAGCGCGTTCCTCGACGCCTCGGTTGATCCGCAGCATTTCGAGCGGGACTTGGTGAGCGCCGATTGCGTAGTGCTTTTGAAGCTCTGCCGCTTCGCCGCTTGTCTGCCGCTTCTCAAACGTGGCGCTCAAAATGTCGCCCACGTTCGCCCGCTCGGTAAGGAGCGCAAGCTCGCGGGCTTCTGGGTCCCCATCCACGCGAGTTTCTTCCGGGTCGGGCTCGGCGGTGATCGCGGCGCGGTGCCTCGTTTCCAGGTCTTTGTATTCGGTCTGTAGCGTGTCGGATTCGGCGGTGACTTCTCCGGTCAGGGCCTCGCCCTCAAGACCGGAAATTTCATTGAGGCGGGTGCGGACCTCGCTCAATCTGAGCGTTATTTTTTGAAGTGTCGTCATGTTCGGTTTTCTCCTATGCGTTTGGCCCGGTAGTGGCGTATACTGATTACGTCAGTATAGCGTATCTAGCGATGGAGGTTTCAGAAATGGCGACATCTATAAAGCGGCGCGTGACGAGGGTCGGCCCGAAGCATCGGTTGTGGATCACGCTCGAACAGGACACGTTCGAGGCGTTGCAGGCCAGTGGCGAGAAGGAAGGCTTCTCCATCTCCGCGTTAGCGCAACGGGTAATTATTCGTGGCGTGGCCGCTGGCTTGATCAATGACCTCAGCCCCACCTCAACAGAAGAGTATTACCGGCTCACCGAGGAACGGTGCCGGTTGTACGAGGAACTGTGCCGGTTGTACGAGGAACAAATCGAAATCGGGAAGGACCGCCTCGACCTCAAGGACCAGCGGATCGCCCAGATGCAGCAGGGGCTTGAGGAGTACGCGGAGACGATCACGCAACAGGCCAGAGACATTGAGACCTACGCGCAAGACCGGGTTACAGATGTTGTGCCGGGAGAACTATGAACGCCGCAGCGAAGGGAGCACGAAACGAACACCGCTCCATGGCCGTGCTTGAAGCCGCCGGATACCGCGTCACGCGCAGCGCTGCTTCCTTGGGCGCGTGGGACATCATCGGCGTCAGCAGCCGAGACGTGGTGCTCTGCCAAGTCAAGACCCGAGACTGGCCGGGCAGCGTCGAGATGGAGACGCTTCAAGAGTTTGTCGCGCCGCCCAGCTGCCGCAAGCTAATCCATAGATGGCGGCACCGGCAGCGGCTGCCCGACGTGAAGGAGCTTTGAAGTGATACTGAAAGTGAAAAGCCCGCCGGGGGCGAATCCAGCGGGCTTCCCGATTGCCTTTCACCGTACCAAGCGGTGACGGGCGGCGGCACGGATGGAGGGCATCCATGCGATATCAGCATACCAACACAAGCCACAACCGGAGCTCCGGGTTCAGCAGTGCCGCGGAGATCGCCGAGGGCATGGGCCTAAAGCCTAGCCCACGCCAGCAGGACACAGCAGCTTTAAGCACAATCGCCGACCACGGCGGGCATTTGGTACTCGTCCGGCGCGGGCAGAAAAGACCTGTCTGGTCCAAGTGGGAATCTAGGAACCCCCCGCTTGACGTGGTAGCGGCACACAATGGCCGTGTTGGTCTGATACCCCACTCCATCGGCGCAACCGCTCTTGACGTGGATTTTGGCGACCCAGCCTCGCTCCCCCGCCCTTGGACAAAGTACCCCTCGCAGCGTCGGGGCGGGTTCCATCTGTACTAGGCCCAGAACCAGAGTTCGCGTCATGGGCCGCCATCTGTGACGGGATGAAGTGGCCGCCAGCGGGTTCAAGCCTCCTCACCAGCCGATTTGGCGCCTCATCTCGCCATTTCTCGTTGCTCCAGAAGAGAATCTTGAG
>JAKZVK010000796.1:0-3140 GCA_047516085.1 Bryobacterales bacterium | reverse complement strand
GCCTCCACCGCAGCCCAACGCCGTCGTGTCCTCTCGTTGAGCAATGCACCCAGCGCGGCGAACTTCTCCCGTATCACCTGTGTGAGAGCACTTTCCACGGGATTCGAGGATAGCACCAATCTCTAATAATCGCCACGTTATTTTGGCGAGACGCCTAATGGGCGCTGAAGATCAGAGTCTCCTGATGTTGCTCTTGGCTGCCGCAAGGAGGCTGGACGCTACGCATGTGTTCTGGTCTGCCACCATGGATGCGCTGGAAGAGTCGGGTGGTCTGGCGGGGATTAAGAGGAGGTCTACCCTGTTCCGAGCGCTTGCTATGGCTGAGGTAACCGTAATTTCTCTGTCTCGGGGGGTGGAGATGCTCTATCGCCTGGAGGAGGAGTTTCACCTAGGCTTCCAGATACCGGAGAAGATCAACTCTTTCAGAAAAACGTTGCGCCGGATGCGGCACGCCTTCGAGCATATTGATGATCGGGCGATGGGAAAAGCCAGGGATGGCACTGCCGACAGCGCCATGTCCATCTTCGTCCAGCCCCACTTCGTGGACAATGGTGTGTTGACCTACGCCGGCGAGAGCGTGTTGTTCACCACCGGAGTCCCCATAGCCCTCGGCGAGTGTAGGGAGGTGATAATGAGTGTTATTGACCTTCGGCCGCGGTGTGAGGCAACCTGTCCGACGAGCCTCGACAGATAGCCTTTGGGCCCCTTCCGCCACCCGCCTTGACGACACCGCCCTCGCGGGCTACCACGTGGACCCGCCTCCGCCTCCGCCTGCGGCCAAGGACGGGGCCTGGGCAGCGGCCCGGCCGGCCTCGCCACCTGCTTACCGGCCACAGCGTTCCACAGCGTCGAGTTCGACCCGTTCGTCCTCGAGCCGGAGGTGCAGCTCGTCAAACGGTCCTGTGGAGGCGCGTCTCAGAAGGCACACCGCCCGCGCGAACACAGGGGCTTATCGGAGAGCCGCCGCCAGCCGGCGGCTTTCATCCGCTCGGACACCGCCTCCTTCTCTTTGGCCGTCATCGGACGGCGCTTCCTCGTCGGCTTGGCGTCGGACGCGGTCTCCGGGACCGGAGTGGCCACCGCCGCCGGCCGGCGCGAGGAGGAGCGCCGAGCCGCGGGCTTCGCCGGAGCGGAGGTCCCGAGCATCTGGTCGACGTCGTTCAATGTCTTGATCTCCGCCTGCAGGCGCTCGATCTCCTGTCTTTTGAATGATTTGCGCCACAGATCGGGTCCCGGGCCGCCTTCCGCGGCGAGGGGAAGAGACGGGCGAGAGAGTCGTCGGCGAGCTCCAGAAGGCCCGGCTGACCGGGCCTGGCGATGATCAAGCGGCGCCCCGCAGCCGCGGGGCTGCCGCCCTCGACGTGCTGCCACACGTTCCGGGCGACGGGGACCACGGCGTACCTGTCGAATGGCGGGACGCTGGAGCACGCGCAGTAGATCGCCGGGCACGCGTCGCCGAAGACGACGAAGCTCTACGACCGGACGGCGGACACGGTGACGGTCGACGAGATCGAGCGTATCGTGATCTAGAAGGGGGAGTTCCGTCTTCGTCCCTGGGGTAGTGCTCGGCGACGCCGCTCTCGTGCGGCTTCCCCGGCTACATCCGCGACGAGCGCAGCCCGTGGTCCAGTACCTGGCGGAACCGTACCCTCAACTGACGCCCGCCACCTGCTGCGCCGCAGCTTGTCCGTCGCTGCCGACAGGTTGCCGTAGCGAAGCACCCCGGGGTCGCTCGCGTCGACCGCCGCCTTCACGACCAGGAAGGCCGCCCGCCTGACCGCCGCCACCACCGCCCGCAGGCGACGGGTCCGGCGACCCTTTTCCGCTACGAGCTCATCGTCCGCAGTGGTCGTGATGCTCGGCCGCCCGTCCGCCGCAGTCTGCGGCAGAAACCCCCGCCGCCACGACCGTCTCGACGGCGCGAGCAGTAGCCGCCAGCGTCCATTTGCTGCCGCGATTTGCTTTTTTGTGGTTCGCGCGCTATCTTGGCCCCCCAGTTTTGCCCATGGTCTCCATCACACTATAGCTGCCGCCTTGCGTTGACGTGGGGGTGACTAAATGACAGCAGACGAACACCGTGAAACGCTAGTCCACCGGCTACTGCATCCCGTCAGTACTGGGCTTTGGCGTGTGTGGTCCTTTGTGCGATCTACCATTGGGGGGCTCTATGTGCTCATCGGAGTTACCAGTTTTTTTGGATATTCCGAGTTGAGTCAGATCAGAAAAGCCGTCCAAGAGCTCACATCCGACACAAACGGCTCTACTATTTCGCAGATACTCAGTGCTGCAGACGATCCAAATGCTGATTCGGCAACCCGGGCTAGTAGCCGAGCTTTCAATTTGCACATAAATGGCCGGAAAGATGCCGCGCTTGCCAAAATGCATGCAATCTTGGCTGTATTAGAGGGACTGCCAAATATTGAAGAACGCCGTTCGAGGGCATGGTACGCCATTGGTATTTTTCATCATCAAGACTTCGGGGCTGCCGGCAACTTCATTGTCAATAGAGATGATCTCGAGGGCAACAGACAAGCGATTGAGGCGTACAACAATGTCATCGAGCTAAATTTTGACCACGTTGCCGCATACGTGAACCGTGGCATCGCGCATGACGTCCTCGGCCAGTACGAAGACGCCGAACGCAATTACTCGACGGCTATTCAATTGCGTCCCGACGCATACAGAACCTATTTTCACAGGGGTGAACTATATCTCCGTCTCTCTCAACATAACAACGCGCGTATAGACCTTGAGAAGGCGTTGAGTCTAGCGCAGGACGCCGAGGATGATGCTTTCGTTACGGAAGCCCAGCGTCTCTTGGATGATTCGAGGTGATACGGGTTGATCGTACCGCTATTGCGCTTCCGGCCACGGCCGCGCGGGGGTCCCTTTGAGGGCGTATCGGGGGCGACCAAGTCCGTCGCCCCCGATACGCCCGCGCCTGTCCCCCAGCCGGGCCCGCGGGGCGTTCCGCTGGGTAGCCGGCGAGGTGGGCCACGCGGCGGCCACCGCCGTCGAGGCGGTCGACGTGGCTCCCCTCTGGTCGTGGAGCTCCGCGAGGTAGGCGGCGAGGGTCGCATCCTCGGGCGGCCAGCGGTCGAGGCAGGACTCAACGCCTGCTGGTGGTCAGGCGTGCCCGT
>JAKZVK010000795.1:0-2715 GCA_047516085.1 Bryobacterales bacterium | reverse complement strand
GCTCAACTCACCCAGGTGAGCGAGCGTGCCGCAGGCGAGGTAGCGATCCCGCCACTTGCGACCGGTCGGGCGCGAGATGCCAAACTCGCGGCACAACTCACTGAGCGACTCGGCGCCGCTGGCGGCGCGCACGACGAATTTCATTCTAGATTCTTTCATTTCCAGTTTCCGAAAGGGCATCGGGAGGACTCCTTCGTCCGACCTTAGCCCACGGCTGGGTGGAAACCATGTCTTGTGTACAACTGGAAACGATGTCATGGAACTGAACAGCATGCCGTGCCCAACTGCCGCAACACGTAGGGGGTCAGGGTTCGCGCCGGGCCGCTCTCTGAACCCGGACGAGCCGGAACCGAAAGGGTCTTGGTGGCGGACCGCAGGGCGGTGCGGCCTAGAGGAAGCGCGCGGGTTCACACCCGCGCCTCTGTCCCGGCCTCTGAAATTTGCTGCCGTGCTTGGCAAGGACTTCACTCGGTAGGTACTGACGGTCACGGCGCGGTTTCGCCTCGCCACGTGGTAGAGGAATCCATGTCAGGCTGCTGCCAGCGCGCGGACATGCGCTGCTGATGCCGAGGCCAGCCCTTCGAGGTTGTAGCCGCCCTCGAGAACGGAGACGAGCCTCCCTGAGGCGGTCGCGTCCGCGACTTCGAGCATCAGGTTCGTCAGGTCCCGAAAGTCGTCGTCGCGGAGTGTGAACTCACCGAGCGGGTCGCCCAGACGCGAATCAAACCCCGCGGAGACAAGCACCAGGTCCGGCCGAAACGACTTGGCGGCCGCCCTGAGCTTGTTTTCAAACGAGCCATAGATTTCCGCCCGTCCCGAGCGCGACGGGAACGGGCAGTTGAGCGTCGTTCCCTTCCCCGCGCCCTCGCCGATGTCACCGACCATCCCAGTGCCCGGATACCAAGGCGACTGGTGCGTGCTGAAGAAAAAGACCGAAGGGTCGCTGTAGAAGGTGTCTTGGGTCCCGTTGCCGTGGTGGACGTCCCAGTCGACGATCAGCACACGTTCGACTCTGTGCTTCTGCTGAGCGTAGCGCGCCGCGATCGCAACGTTGTTGAAGATGCAGAAGCCCATCCCGCGATCGGGCGTCGCGTGGTGGCCGGGCGGCCGCACCGCGCAGAACGCGTTCTTGGCGCGCCCCGCCATCACGGCGTCGACCGCGTTGAGCAGCCCGCCCGCGGCGGCTAGGGACACGTCGCGGGAGCGTTCGCTGATGGTGGTATCGCCGGTACTGAGGGTTCGTGAGTTGGCCGCGACCTCGCGCTGGGTCAGCTCGATGTACTCGCGAGTGTGGCAGAGCGCCACCTCGTCCTCGGTCGCCACGCGGCCTTCGAGACGGCTCAGTCGATCGAGCAGGCCGGCTTCCTTCAGACCGTCCATGACCGCATCGAACCGCTCGGGACGCTCCGGGTGGCGCGAGCCGGTCCGATGCTCCTTGGATATCGCTTCGGCGAGTAAGGCGGTTCCGGACATCGGGGTCTCCCGTTTTCGGTCGAGCGGCTCGGCCTTGCACCACATCCTTGCGCCACACCACGGATCAGCAAGGTCTGCAAGGCCGGAAGCAACAGGCCGAAACGCTCTCTATGATACGCTAGAGAACTTTGCGTTCGACAACCTCTCGGCACCGTCCCTTCGGGCTAACACCAGATTCTCCCCACATCGAGTACGAAGAGTGAACGGCTTTACTACCCGCTTCAATCCAACGGTTTCCCGCTATTTGTGGACGGCTTGGCTGCTGTTCACCCTGGCCCTGACGGTGAAGCCTTTTGTCCGGCACATTCGCTACTTCGAGAGTCCGGGCCCTCAGTTCTACAAGCTCATTCTGATCGTTCTGCCTCTGCTTGCGGTGACGGTGGCCGTGTATCGCAGCCTGCGCCGCAAGACGCTTTGGCGCTATGAGCCGTTGCTGCTCGGGGGCCTGCTGTTGGCGGCGGCATTACTCTACGAACCGCTGGCGACCCTGGTCACCTTGTGGACGGTCACCGTGTGCTACGCCGGCGGACGATTCGTCCTCGACCGCCTCGGCCTCGCCACGGACTCTCACACCGAAGAGATAGCCCTGCCTTCGGCGATCGGCTTCGGCCTGTTGTCGTTCGCTCTGTTCCTGCTCGGGATCGTCGACGCCTACTATGTTTGGTCGTTCTGCCTGCTGCTCGGCATCCCGACGATTGTCTTCCGGCGGCAGATCCTCCAACTTCCTCGCGAGTTTTGGGGGATCTATCAAAACTGGCGGGCGGACTCACGATTGAGCGGCACCTTTATTGGCGTGTTGATGGTCTTCGCCGCGCTGTTCCTGTTGTTCACGATCATGCTGACGCTGGCGCCCAGCATCAACATGGACATGATGCTATTCCACCTGGGCGAGGTGCGTCACTACGCGATGCAGAACGGGCTCGAGGCCGTCCCTCGCATGCCGTACTCGTACTTTCCCAAGGGCGGGGAGGTTCTCTGGACATTCGGGTACGTTCTCGCGGGCCAGGCCGGGGCACAGATGGTGCACCCGACGATCTTCCTGCTGACCCTCCTGCTGGCCTATCCGTTGGCTCGGCGATGTGGCGTCGGCCGCGTTCCCGCGATTGCGGGGATCTTGCTGGCCGGCACGATTCCTTTTCTCCATTGGACCGGCAGCAGCTTCAAGAACGACTTTCTGGTCTTCCTGTATCAGCTCGGCGCGCTGTTTTGCTATCTGCGGAGCCGCGAAGAAGCGGGGCGGCC
>JAKZVK010000794.1:0-4703 GCA_047516085.1 Bryobacterales bacterium | reverse complement strand
TGTCTCAGCACCGCCCGCGGCCGCAGCTTCTCCGTCCGTTTGAACCAAGCTTCATCGCGGCCCCGGGTGTTGTAGTGATCCAGGTCGCCGGGCCAGCTTCCCATCAGTTCGTACCACACCGTCAACAGCGAACCGTCGCCGAGCTGCACGGTGGAGGGGTATCCGATGTCGCTCGAGGTCCCGTCGCCGGAAACGGTCATCGCCTCGGACCACGTCCGGCCGTGGTCGTCGCTCACGCGAGCCAGGTTTCCGAGCGGCCGGGCCCTGTGGCCATAGGTCATCACGAGCCGCCCATCGCGCAGCTTCAACAGGTGAGAGGGAAAGCCCCACACTCCGATCGAGTGTGGCGTGGACCATGTTCTGCCGCCGTCCTGCGATTCGCTCTGGAGAGTTTCCTTCTCGTGGGCTTTGTTGTGATTCCGGATCTGGGCAATGACGCGGCCGTCGGCGGCTTCCACCGCATGCAGCTCATGGTAGAGATGGTGCGTGTCGCCGGGACGCGTGGGTATCTCAGAGAGCCAGCGCCAGGATTGCCCATCGTCGGTTGACTCGCACGCGCCAATACGCCCGGCGTCCTGACCGCTGTTACCGTACCAGAACATCTTGCCGGCATAGAGTACACGGCCGTCAGAGAGCTGAATCGGCCCGTGCGGACTATCCACGGGACAGCGGTATCGCGCCGACCAAGACTGCCCGCCGTCGGTCGAGCGGATCATCCAACTCCCGAGCTCGATCTCTCGTTGCGCGGGCCCCAGTCGCTGATGGACCGCCCGCCAGCGGCTCAGCTTTTCATCCGGCCAAGCGCCGGCGTCTCCCGGTTTCCTCTTCTCGGCCGCCGAGAGTATTGCTTCGTAGCCTACGGACGTGAAAGTACTGACCAACAGCGAGCCATTGGCGGTTTCGAGCACGCCGGCATCACGATCGTCTATGGGACCATCGATCAGAACACGAGGGAAGCTCCACGTGCGGCCCTCGTCCCTCGAGCGCATGAGTTCGAGACGCCCGAAGGGACAGACGTGCGATTCGCGTCCTCCGGAGTAGACCAGCAGAAGCTCCCCGCCGAGGCGCCGGGTCAGTGTGGGCCAGCCATGGTAGAGGGATGGGTGCCGGCTAATGACGCGGGTGGATGCAACCGCCGCGCTTGGCGTGGCGGCCGCTCCCCGGCCTATCCCAAAGAACAGTCCGGTTGCAGCCGCGCAACCGGTCCGCAACACGTTTCGCCGACCTATGAAACCCGGCATGGGTTTAGCCTCCAGTCGATACCATCACACGGCCCATCGTAGATCAGATTGCAAGGGATTCGCTAGTGAATCTTGCCTTACTGGGTCCGGCTCTACTCCGTCCCCACCGCAACCCCCACACGCCGCTGCCGGAACCTCAACCATCACCCGCCGAAGCGCCTTGGTCACCCGCTTCGATCTGCCGGCGCCACTCGTCAATCTGGGTCTGGTATCGGTCGCCCAAGGGGTGGTTGATGCGCTTGCAGAAGTCGGTGGCAGGCTGGAGGTAGTCGATGGCGGCCTGCACGTCGCCCTTGGTCGCGCTGTGGAAGGCGAGGGTGACACCCACGTTCGCCAAGCCGGACTGACTACCAATCGATTCGAAGATCGACCGCGCGGTCGTCAGATGCTCAATCCCCTGGTCCTCGCCGCTGGTAGGGAGGAGCATCCTACCGAGCTGGAACAACACATTGGCTTCGCCCAGCCGGTCGCCCACGGCGCGGAACAGCTCCAGGGCCTTTGTGTAGGAGGCCAGCGCCGCGTCGTTTTCTTGGCGAAATTTCTGCACGTCGCCGATGGCCTGGAGGGTGTTGGCTTCGCCCAGCCGGTAGCCCACGGCGCGGTACAGCGCCAGGGCCTGGGTGTAGGAGGCCAGCGCCTCGTCGTTTTCTTTGCGAAATTGCTGGACGTCGCCGATGGCCTGGAGGGTGTTGGCTTCGCCCAGCCGGTCGCCCACCCTCTGCGCCGCCCGCAACGCTTTCTCATAGCGCCATGATTGCTTTCCGGACGGGTCGGCGATGACGAAGAAGTTCGCAAATAAAGAGGTGATTCGTCCGGAGAGGCATTCGGGCGGGTCGGTGTTCGAGGTCTCGTGGTCGTAGCCCCAGGCAAGAAACGGCTCCAGGTTGGGAAACTCGTTGGAAAATAGGGCGACACCGACTTCGATTTGGCCGGACTGTATCGCTTCGTTATACCCTTGAGCTCGGCCGTGGAGATACCGGAGGGCCTTGGGCGCGATCTCATCCATGGCCCCGGCCGGCAGCTTCCGCTCAGCGTAGCTGCGCACCGGCGCCGGCAGGTAGAAGTAGCCGAGCGGCGGTGCGATTTCGACCAGCGCCCGCTGCACAATGGGCTGCATGAGGCGGGCCTTCTCTTCCCCGAACACCTCGCGCAAGCCCTCGCTGCCGATGCCCGCGGGAAACAAAGCTAAGTAAGGGAAGAACTCGGCGGCCTGCTTGTTGATCTCCTCGAGGCGGCGATAAGAAGAGTTCAACGTGACCAGCACGCTGTCGCTGTCTAGCAGCTCCTCAGGCGGGATGTTCGGGTCGTTGAGGATTTCTTCACGCGAGCGCCGCAGGTCCGCGGCCAGTTGTGCCAGGTCGGCGGTGATCATCTGCCTCGCGGCTTGCACGATCGCACGGGGCACGCCGTCGAGAAAGTCCATCACTTCAGCCAGGTCGTTGCTTTGGCCCTGCAGGTCCGCGCCCGGTTGCTCTGCCATCTCGACGAACAACCGAAGCGCGCTATCTGGAAGCATGCGCCGCAACTGCATGTTCTTCTCGCCTTGTACGCCGGTGAGGGAGCGCGAGGCGATGAGAACGCGCGCCCTGCCGTGGTCGACCAAGGCCTCGACGAGGGCCCGGGTGGGCTGCGCGTCTTGATGGACCATCTCGTCGAGTTCATCGAGAATCAGCAGCGAATCGTCCGCGAGCGCGCGAGCGAGGCTGTCGGGCGTCTCGGCCTCGCGCGGGTCAATCTTGAGGGCGCCGGCGATGTTCAAGCGCGCATCCTCGGCGCGATGCACAGCGCCGAGCTTGACGAACGTGATGCCGGCGGCGAAGAAGCCTCGTTCAGCGAACCAGCGCCCCGTCTCTCTACACAGCTCCGACTTCCCCATGCCGCCGATGCCGGTCACGGTCGTGAGCGGATGTTCGAGCACGCTGCTGATCACGGCGTGTAGGTCTGTCTCCCGCGCCGGGATGGACTCGGGGTGTTGGCCGATGGATTGGCTGACGGTTAACTCGCCCTCGGGCAAGCTTTCAAAGAGCACGGCTGAGTGCAGGCGTCCGGTTTCCTCCTCGTTTTCCTTACGCGGATAAGGTCGGAATTTCAGCACTTCGTTGATGTTGCGTTCGTCGGCGTCTTCGGTTGCGCCGAGACCGCACGCCCGCCTCACCGTCGCATCGTTGTAGACCATCGCCGTTCCGTACTGGAATGCCTGCCACACGCTGCGGCCTTGGAATAGGGCCGGATAGAACTGCTCGGCGAAAGCGTCGGGGGCTACGTCAAGCACCGCCTGCTCGGAGTCGATCGCTATGACGTGAGGCACGCCGGCATCGGCGAACGCCTGGGCCATCGACTCGGAATGGCACGCGCTCAGAACGGCCAGCTTCGCCGGCGCCCGCGGCTCGGGCGCGAACATCGCCTTCAGGCGGGCCGCGCCGACCTTTATCGATCCGCCCTTGCCGTCCTCAAACAGCAGAGCGCCGGGCACGCCGTGGCCGTCGTAGTGCAGGATGTCGAATGGCCCCTGGTCGCGAAGCGCTGCCAGCAGATTCTCGGGCGTCGCGACGACGAAGTGCAAATCCGCCGCGCGGCGGATCTTCTTCAACTCCCGCGTCAGCACTTCCGTGATGCGCTTGCCCAGTTGCGAGACGGGCCGGCCGCCTTCGCCGACGACCAACGGCGCCGACACCAGCGCGAGGATCTTGACGGGGCGTTCGTCGGGCATCAGCGCTATGGCTCCATCAGCTTACGAACGTCGCAAACGAGCCTTGACCCGCGCTGCCTTCGCACAGGTAACCATTGTAAGCCTAGAGCAAATCGAGAATATCGTGGGAGGTGAGGTAAATCTCGGCTTTTTCGCCGTTTTCATCCCAGGTGCGGACATCCAAAAGCTTGCGCTTCCGGAGGTTTGCGATCTCGGGCTTGAGATCGTCGCCGAGACGGTCCAGTTTCAGTGCCAGGTCTTCTTCCAGCGCCGCACCGAGTTTCTTGACCTCGCGCAGGAGCGCCAACTCGGTAGGCTTGAGGTCGATGAGGCGGTCAAGCTTGGTCGGCATCATGGGACCTATCTGAACAAGAGCATAGCCTATCGAGGCTACGAATGCACTCTATCATGCGCCCAAAGCATCACCAGATTCTTCAGCCGCAACCGCCCGGCCCGCAACAACAGAGGCGCGGGTGTGAACCCGCGCGATCGGGTCGGGTGACGGGGATTGCGCCCCGGCACCCTCCCACACCACCGGACATACGGTTTTCCGTATCCGGCGGTTGGACCCGGCGACCTTACCCGCACGCCGCAAGATTCGATGGCACCACCAACCCGTAGCGCTTCAGAACGGCGTTCGACAGACCCTTGTGCAACAACGCGTTGCTCGACATGAACCATGCCCCGCGACGCGTTGGCACCAACGCGATCAGCCGCTCGCCCACCCCCAGCCGCCGTAACGCTCTCTGGCGGCCTCGCTTGTTGTGCCAACG
>JAKZVK010000793.1:0-2766 GCA_047516085.1 Bryobacterales bacterium | reverse complement strand
GCTTAAAGAGCGCAGGCACCAGCACCCAGAGATCATCAAGAACCTGCTCGCTGGCAAGAGAGTCAAGGCCAACAGGTGCGTACGCACCCGGACCGACGCGCCGCAGCCAGCCCTGCCCGGTCCATCGGGAGAGAAGCTTTGCGGCGTCGGAACGGCTTACGCCAAGCGCCCGTTCGGCATCAGCGATACGAATGATGTCGCTGGCTCCCTGGTGCGCTACGACCGCAGCGCGGCTGCGCTAGCGGTCGGGAGCCGTGTCGTCGGGGCTGCTGCGCGACTCTGCGGCGGGCGACGACGCGGCAGGATCCTCCAGGCCGCCGCGCCGGCCGGGACGGCCCTCGAGGGATCCCTCGATGCTGGCCACGCGCTGGGCGAGCTCGGAGAGATCGGTGCGGACGTTGGCGATCGCGGCGCGGTTTTCCCTGATGGCCGCGTCCGTGAAGCTCCACAACGTGAGTTGCATGCCGCCAAGCATCAGCGTCGCGGTGATGATCGTACCGATGATCCAGTTCCGGTCACTCATGGGCGTCCCGTCGCGCTTCCCCAGTCTACCGAATCGTGGCATCCAGGTAACGCAGGTCCCGGTGATTCGGGACGTTCTACCGGAAGCAAGATCCGTGCCGGATCGCTGGACCGGGTCGGTCGTCAGGCGCCGGGGGTAAGCCCAGGCTGAGCGAGTCCGCCAGGCCCAGCTTGATGCGCGCCACGCCGTGCGTCACGGCGCCGATTCAGTGGCTGACGGGCAATCCGGTCGTCGTCTATGACGTCGCGGGTTGTGGGCGCTCCATCGCTACTCCTCCACCGGCCGCCGAAAATGCATATCATCTTGCCAAATACGCGGCTTTTCCGTGAAAATGGCCAGTATGCAAAGCCACACTGCGTCGTCACCCGCCACGAGTGCGCTCCTCTCATTCACGGCCCGGAACGTGCGTTCTTATCGGGATGAGGTGACCCTCTCGCTGCTCGGAACAGGCTTGTCCGAGGCGGAGGTCGTCCGCGAGCTGACGGCCGCGGGAAGTTCTTCGCCGGTGAGCGTGCTGCCCGTTGCCGGCATATTCGGCTCCAACGCCTCCGGGAAGAGCACGATGCTCCACGCCATGGCGGACATGCGTGTGGTCATCCTCAACTCGTTTCGTCGAGCCGATCAGGAAACCGGACTCCCTCGGCACTCGTTCCTCCTACGCGGCGACCGTTCTGAACGTCCGTCGAGTTTCGCCGTCGACCTGATACTCGGCGGCATCCGATGGCAGTACGGCTTCGAGATCAACGACCAACAGGTTCTTGACGAGTACGCCTACTACTACCCGAAGGGCCGGCAGGCCCTGATTTTTCGTCGCAACGGTGGCCGTGGGGAACCAAGTTTCGGCCCGGTGTTCCGCTCCTCCGGCCGCACGCTTGCACCGCTCACCAGGAAGAACGTACTCCTCCTGTCAGTAGCTGGTGCGATTCCGGACGACTCTGGCGACAGGCGGCCGGACATTGTCACCCTGCTCGGTGCCCTGTTCAACTGGTTCCGCGCCAATCTCCTCCTGATGGAGTCTCGCAACCGTGACGCGCGCATCGCGCACACGGCCAAACGCCTTCAGGCTTCGAACGCGCACGCAGCGATCATTGCCCTGCTGCAGGCCGCCGATCTCGGTGTCGCCAAGGTTGAGCGACTCCCAATGGATCCGGAATTCGCCGAACGGTTGGAGCGAGCGCTTCGCATTCTCAATGGGCTGGAAGAGGAATCCACGGCGAGTCAGGAGACGCAGGTCTTCCCGGGCGACCTAGTGCGCCTGCACCATCTTGGATCCGAGGGTCCCGTTCCGATCCATCCGGCGCACGAGTCTGAAGGAACGCTCGTCTGGGTCAGCCTGCTCGGACCGATGCTCGACACGATAGGTGCTGGGTCGGTGATGCTCGTGGATGAGCTCGACGGAAGCCTGCATCCTCATCTAGTGCAACAATTCATCCAGCTCTTCCAGAGCCGAACGACCAACCCCAAGGGGGCTCAACTCATCTTCAACGCCCACGATCCTACGATTCTCGGAGACAGCAGCCAACGTTCTCTTGGTCGGGACCAGATCTGGCTCACCGAGAAGGACGCGGACGGTGCGACAACGCTTTACTCGATGGCGGAGTTCCAGCCCAAGCGCGACGAAGCCCTCGGCAGACGCTATCTTCAGGGACGCTACGGAGGCGTCCCTCTACTGAACCCGACAGAGTTCGAACAGGCCACGGACATGACCGGGTCATGAACAAACCCTCCGGTCGGTCGCCACGGCGCAGCCAAGCCCAGCGGCGGCCCGCGAAGTACATTCTTCGAGTTCTGACCGAGGGCGAAAGAACGGAGCCTGACTATCTCTTCCGGTGGCGCGAGCGCAACGCCCCTGTACACCTGGACCTGTCGGATCGCGGGAAGACACCTATCGCTCTCGTCCGTCGCGCAAGGGAGCACGTGCGCACCCAGCCCAAGAAGCGCGCAAATCGAGACTTCGATGAGATCTGGTGCGTCTTCGATACTGATGAGCATGAGAACCTGCAGCAGGCCATGGTCGAGGCCGGACAGAGCGGAATCAATGTGGCGGTCTCCACTCCGTGCTTCGAGCTCTGGCTCGTGCTGCACGCCCGGGAGCAGACGGCGTTCATCAGTCGCCACGACGTGCAGCGCTTGTCAGAGGAATTGGGTCTCACCGATGGCAAGAAGATCCGCGATACCGCGTGGGATACGCTTCGGACGGCTTTCGAAGTCGCGAAGAACCGCGCGCAGGCGCTGGATGAGCG
>JAKZVK010000792.1:0-3499 GCA_047516085.1 Bryobacterales bacterium | reverse complement strand
CACTACGATTCACTTCTTGCCAAGCTGATCGCGCATGGCCGCGACCGCGCCGAAGCCATCAGCCGCATGCAGCGCGCTCTCGACATGTTCGTGGTCGAGGGCGTTCACACCTCGATCCCACTGCACCAACGCATCCTGGCCTATCCGGATTTCCTCGCCGGCCACTTCGACACCCGCTTCGTCGAGCGCTTCAACCCCAAACGCGAAGACCAAGTCGGCACCGCCATCGCCTGAGTTCGCAGCCGGCACAGACCTGGCGTGTCGGTACTCTTACCGACACTAGGGTTTCGCCGCGGCTCGCCCGCCAACCAGCAGCCCAAGCATCGACAGAAGTGTCGATGCGGCAGACGTAGGCGTCCGCGCCACTACTGGCAGCCCCGTCCGTACACGTCCCACGCAACGCCCAGAACCTCGAACCTCGTCTAAAATACAGGCTTCTCCCGCCCCATGACCGAACTCACCTGGCGCGCCGTCATCCTCGGCCTCGCGATCGGCGTCGTCATGACCGCCGCCAACACCTATCTCGGCCTCTACGCCGGGATGACCGTTTCCGCCAGCATCCCCGCCGCCATCGTCTCGATGGGCATCCTGCGCGGGTTGATGCGCCGCGGGACGATCCTCGAGAACAACATCGTGCAGACCATGGCCTCGGCGGGTGAGTCCGTCGCGGCGGGCATCATCTTCACCGTTCCCGCGCTCGTCATCGCCGGCGTCTGGACCGACTTTCCGTACTGGGAGGTCACCATGATCGGCTTGCTCGGCGGCGTGCTGGGAATTCTCTTCATGATTCCGCTGCGGCGCACGTTGATCGTCGAAGGGGACGAGGAACTGATCTACCCCGAGGGCGTCGCCTGCGCCCAAGTGCTCGAGGCGGGCGAGGAGGGCGGTGGCGAACTGAAGCAAGTCTTCGCCGCGGTCGCGGGCGGCGTTGTCTTCAAGTCGCTGATCGGCCTCGTCGGGGTCATCCGGCCGATCGTCGAAGTGGCTGCCCGCGCCGGGCGAACGCTCATCTATTTCGGTGGCGACATGTCGGTCGCGCTGCTCGGCGTCGGCGTCATCGTGGGCTTCGAGATTGCGATGCTGGTTTTTGCCGGCGGCGCCCTCGGCTGGATCGTTTCGATCCCACTGTTATATCTGGCGCATCCGCTACCCGAGGGCGAACTGCTCGATGCCGCCTGGGACGCCTGGAGCAGCCAGATCCGCTACATGGGCGTGGGCGCGATGATCGTCGGCGGGCTGTGGTCGATGTTCAGCATTCGTAAGGGCATCGCGAAAGGCGTTCGCGAGGCGATGAGCGGCTTCCGCGCCAAGCAGCAAGCCTCGCGCGACCGCACCGACCAGGATCTGCCGACCTCGCAAAGCCTGGTGATCTTCCTGCTGGCCGGGGTCACGACCATCATCCTGTACGCCTCGCTCACGGGCTCGATGACCATCGCCATCGTAGCGGGCGTCGTGATGGTCATCGCCTCGTTCTTCTTCGTCGCCGTATCCAGCTACATCGTCGGACTGGTCGGCAGCTCGAACAACCCGGTCTCGGGCATGACGATTTGCGCGCTGATCTTCGCGTCGATCGTGTTGCTGCTGCTCGGCATGAGCGGCACGGCGGGCATTCTGGGGGCGCTCGGCGTGGCCGGGGTCGTTTGCTGCGCTGCTGCCACCGCGGGTGATACGTCACAGGACTTGAAGACCGGCTTCCTCGTCAAGGCCACACCCTGGCGGCAACAGGTGGCGCAATTCATCGGTGTGCTGATCCCGGCGTTCATCATCGCCCCGATCCTGACGCTGCTCCATCGCGGCTACGGCATCGGCACCGGCGGTGAGCAAGCGCTGCGCGCCCCCCAAGCCAACCTGTTCGCCAGCATCGCGAAGGCCCTGTTCGAAGGCACCGGCCTCCCGTGGACGATGGTTAGCATCGGCGTGTGCATCGCGGTCGGGCTGATCATCCTCGACCGCTACCTGCGACGCTCGGGCAGCCGCTTCCGAGCGCACGTGATGCCCGTGGCGGTGGGTATCTATCTGCCGCTGGCGCTCTCGACGCCGATCTTCGTCGGCGGCATCCTCAGCGCCATGCTCCTCCGCCAAGCCGCCAGGGGTGGCAAGCGCGCCTCTGATGCCGCCCAGCACAAGGCCACCCTAATTGCCTCGGGCCTCATCGCCGGCGAAGCCATTGCGGGCATCCTGATCGCCATCCCCCGCACGGCCGGCGTCGATCTGCCCATCCCCGTCATCGACAGCAACCTACTCTCGCTGGCAGCCCTAGCCGCGGTGATCGCCATCATCTACCGCCAAGCGACCCGCGACTGAACCAGGATGAAGCCCCTCGTCGCGGGGGGCAATAGCTGGACCTTGACCCACCCACGTTCCGGGGCTCGTGCTGCAGGTGTAAGCCAGCGCTAGGCAGCGAGGCAGGGTCCATAACCGCTAGTCCGGCTGACCGCGACCGGGTGAGACTTCCTTTGACGCCGCAGCGCGAGCACTGGTCAGTCGTTCGCGTAACTCAACCGGTATCTCAGCCAAGAAAAACTCGATAGACGGTGGAACCCGACCGGCGGCAATCTGCTTCTGGCAAACATCGTACATGTCCGCCTCGGTCAGAACGACCAACCGTCGCTCGACCTCCGCAAGCAAGAGAAAGAACATGTCCGAGCGGATCTTCAACAACTTGCCGACGGCGTGCTTGCCTGTTGCTGTCTTTCCGCCACTGGTGGAAATACTCGCCGCAATCGAGCCGTCTGCGCTGACGCCATCAAAATCAAAGACGCCGCCGGACGACAGCCGAAGACGCTCCCGCGAAAAAGTCTGCCCAAGCTGCTCCGGCATCCAGGCACGGCGAACCCAGTCTTCCACTTCCAATTGAACCCTTGTATTGGCCATGGCTAGATTCTCCACCGATAAGTTCGTTCGCGTCTTCTCTGAGGTCCAGCACTAACATAAGCAAACAGCTTGCAGCTCAGCTCTATTGACACACGAGCGTATCTCGTCGAGATTCCAAGCCAGCGGCATCGTAGACGAACTCAGCCAGTACTTGCCCGTCTCGTCATACTCCATGATTCGCCACTCTCCAATCTCGTTCCAGTACACCACGAATGAACGAAACGGGGAAAACGGGGGAAAACGGGGGAAAACCGGAAAACCGGGACAGCCTCGATTACAACCGGAAACCGGGACAGCCTCGGAAACCGGGACAGCCTCGATTACGACGGAAACCGCGCGGCACTCTTGGCCGTTCCAGTTGCACTCGCTTGTCAGCCCCCGGTTTGACCAGTCGCTTGTGCTCGTCATGAGAGCCAGGCCATGGTCCCCACCCTCCTCAACTGCGAGGGCGCGGTGACTGAGCCGGGCCCGCACGGACCACAGAGTCCAACCTTCTTGAACCGCGGCGATGGATATGCTGGGCTCTCCTTCAGGACCTGGAAGTTCTGCCGGCCCACTCTCCGAACAGCTTCCGGCAGACGTGCAAAACAAGCCCAGAAACGGGCGGTTGTGCGATGCATTCACA
>JAKZVK010000791.1:0-5205 GCA_047516085.1 Bryobacterales bacterium | reverse complement strand
GTGCGTCTGATCAGGCCGTACACAGCTCGGCGATGATTGTCGTCGGCGAGCGGTTTCCCAAGCCCTCCCGGCGTGCGGTCGAGATTCCCCGCCACGGCCAGCATCGAATCGCGTATCGCCTCGGCATCGAGACGCTTGCGGACGTTGAATCGCCAGTAGTAGCGGTTCTCCCCGTCCTTCTTGTAGTTCCGCTTCACCACCGCCGAGCTGAGCTGATACGTCGCCGAGAGCATGATCTCGCGGTGGATACTCTTCACCGACCACCCGGACTCGACAAACCGCGCGGCCAGGTAGTCGAGCAGCTTCGGGTGCGTCGGCCGGTCGCCTAAGCGCCCAAGGTTACTCGGAGAGATCACGATGCCCCGTCCGAAATGTTTCTGCCAGATGCGGTTGACCATCACGCGGGCGGTCAGCGGGTTGTCAGCGCCGGCGACGGCCTCGGCTAACTCCCATCGCCCGCTGCCTTGCGTGAACGGCTTCGGCTCGCCGCGGCTCAGGATCTGCAGGAAGCGGCGCGGGGCCACGACGCCGAGGTTTTTCTTGTCGCCGCGAATCGCGACTTGGGCGTCTTTCGGCTCATCCGAGTCACGGTAGCCATGAATAAACGGGTAGAGCGGCGGGATCTCCTCCTCGAGCGCTTGCAACTCAGCCTTTTGCCGCTGCAAGTGTTGGACCCACACCGGGCTCAACAGACATTCGATCGCCTCGGGCCCGAAGTAGTAGACGCCCCCCGACTGCTCGAGACCCGCGCGGCGATGCGGCTTGAAGGCCAGATCCCGCCAGACGTACCATTTGGCCGGCTCGATGAACTCGACGGGGGTTTTGATCAGATTTCTTTGCGTACGGGCGCCCTTGGCGCCGCCCAAGAGGACGTAGTTGGCGTCATCGACCTCGCGCTTCTCCTTGTGGATTGCCAGCAATGTCTCTTCAAATTGCTCGGCCATCTGTCGCGCTTGCTGCAACGTGCTCCGTTGCCGATTTTGGTCCCACTCATCCAGAAAGCGGTGTTCGCGGTCTTCCTGCTTGAGGAAGTCGATCCACCTCCGAAGGATCTCCGTGTCGAGCGCCGTCTCGCTGACGACACTGCTGAGTTCTTCCCCACCGTCCATCACGCGCCACGCGGCGGTCATGTAGTCGGCCGTTTGGGACATGAAAATATCGATGAGCTGGTCGGTGACCCGCTTGAGAAACTCGGCGATCTCGATTTTCTTTTTCTGTACCCGCTCCTCGGCGTCTTTGTACGCCTGGACGACGTCGTCGGGGGCGAGCGGGTACTCATGCTTCTCCGAACTGGAAAACACACCCTGTAGCGAATAGAAATCCTTCGTCGGAACCGGGTCGTATTTGTGATCGTGGCACTGCGCGCAGCCCAAGGTCAGGCCCAGGAAGACCCTGCCCGTCACGTCCACGCGGTCATCGTCGCGCTTGCCCAGAGCGTGGAAACCTAGGGCCGGAAGCAGTGGCTCGCGCTCCCCCTCGGGGAAAAGGTCGGCGGCAAGCTGCGCCTTGACGAAACGGTCGTAGGGCATGTCGCGGTTGAAGGAGTCGATCACCCAGTCGCGGTAGCGGTACGCATAGGGAAAGGGCGTGTCCTTGCTAGCAGCGGACATGCCATCGCCGTAGCGGGCCAGGTCGAGCCAGTGCCGTCCCCAGCGCTCGCCGTAGTGAGGCGAGTCGAGCAGACGGTCCACCACTTTGGCGAAGGCGTCCGGAGAGGAGTCGGCGAGGAAGGCCTCGACCTCCTCCGGCGTCGGCGGCAGCCCGATCAGGTCAAAGGTGGCGCGCCGGATGAGCACGCGCTTCGACGCACGCTTCCCCGGTCGTAGACCCTGTTGCTTGAGCTGCGCCAGGATGAACGGATCGACGTTCGTCTGCACCCAGGCTTTGCCGCCCGCTCGGGGAACTTTGGGCTTCGTGACTGGCTGGAACGACCAGAACTCCCGATACTCCGGCCGGATGACGTATTCCTTCTCGCCCTCCTGATCCGCTACAGCCGCCCGCGCTTCGGGCCATGCAGCGCCGTCGCGAATCCATGCCCGCAAGTCCTCGATCTGCTCAGCCGGAAGGTCGCCCTCCGGCGGCATCTTCAACTCGTCGTGCGACTTGGTAACCGCTTGGATCAGCAGACTTCCGCCCGGATTGCCGGGCTCGATCGCGGGACCGCGCGTGCCGCCTTTGAGGATGTGTTCCCGGGCGTCTAAACGCAGGCCGCCCATCTTCGCATCGGTGTGGCAGGCGAAGCAATTCTTCGCCAGCAGCGGGCGGATCTTCGATTCAAAGAAATCGGTGGTGTCGGCGAGCCCGACCACCGAGCACGGCCCCAGCAGCAGCGCCGCCGGCAAGAGCCATGCTCTCACCGTCTTTGTCCCTGTTGAGAGGGCCATCATTGACGACCAGTATAGCCGCCGCTACCGGCTCCGCCAACATCGAAACGCTTGCTGGGACTACTTGCCTGGGTAGACGCGCTTGGTGTTCTTGGGGATCTTCAGCTTGAACTGCTTCTCGGACAGCTTTGGGTTCAGCGCCACGTTGGTGTAGGTAAACAGGCGATAGTCGCCCGTCGCGGGCTGGTCGATCTTCTGCTGCACGGCCTGCCAGGTCTCGGTCGAGATCCACATCTCGAGCCGCGGGATATGCCTGAGCATCTTCTCCGACTTCGGGATCAACTCCAGCTTGACCGTCGCCTTGCCGGCGGTCGTCTCCTCGCCCTCTAGCTTGAGCTCGTAGTTCTTGCGCAGGTACTCGCCCGTCGTACCGAAACCGAGCAAGAACGCCTGCTCGAACATCTCGCGCGACTTCGCCAGGTCATACTCCTCGACCTTGGCGATGCGCGGCCGGTAGATCTCGGCCTTGTTGCCGTTGACGGCAAAAAAGTAGGGGTAAGGATCCGTGAACTCGATCAACAGCAGCGTCTTCTTCTTGTTTTTCAGTACATAGATCATGCCGGACTCGGTGTCCGTGTCATCGACGATCTTCGTGTACTTGAGCCGTGAGATATTGGCCTGGGAACTGCGAAACGAGGCCGCCGCCTTATCCATGTGCGCCAGCACCGTGTCGAGATCGATCGAGGCGCCAAGCGCGGGCAGAGACAGGAAGAAAAGGCAGCACCACAGTTTTCTCAACATGAACGATACCTATGTAAGACGACGCCCCTGCGCGGCGCGGGGTTTCTCGGCTTTCTGATTGCGGACGTCACGTGGTGAGAACCCAAGCTAGCGCAGCCTGTGGCAAAACCGAGAACCGCGCGAATCGAAATGTAGGGGCACGGCATGCCGTGCCCGCCTGCTCGACCGACCGCAACATGTAGACGTGTCTCACGGGCGTCACAAGAAACTTGGCTTTCACCACGGGCTGCTAGGGGCGGGCGTACACCAGATACGCGGTAACGTCACCGGACTCGTCGGTCGTGGGCCGGGCCTCGATCACGTGCAACTCCTCTCCGGTCCGCCGCCGCAGCAACTCCTGCAGCCGGCTCGATTGGTCCGCCTCGGAGGCCCCGTCCAGCTCGAACGGCTCGATCAGAAACACCTGCGTCCCCTGATCGTCCGTCATCGCCCCCAGTTGGCGCACGCTGGGCAGCCGCGGCTGGTCGTTGAAGAAGCTGCTCGGCGTTAGGAAGATGAACGCCAGAATGATGGCGACGATGATGTCGTACTGCCACGAGCCGCGCCGATAGCTCCACAGGATCGCGGGACGAATCGCGTGCCATAGCCGCCGAAACATGCCGTCATTCTATCGTAAAATGAAAGGTAGACCTTGTAGGGGCACGGCATGCCGTGCCCGTGCCTCGAATCGCTAACAGACCCGACTCAGCTAGCGGCCCACCGCTTCCGGACAATAATGAAATGATGCTTCGCAACCGAATCCACCAGTTCTGGCGTGTCGCCACCCATCTGCAACTCATGCCGGTGCTCGAGAGCGGCGACGACCCTTTGATCGGCGGGCAGGCGGTCATCGAGTGCGTGATGATGCGCGCGCCGCATAGCGTGTGTACGGCGGTTCGCCGTCCCGATGGCGAGGTGGTCACGCAGGAATCGCCGATCAGCCGCCCCTCGGAGCGACGCAAGATATGGGGCTGGTTCGGGATTCGCGGACTGGCGACAATCGGCCAGGCCCTCAAACTCGGGTTCGGGGCGCTGCAGTTCTCCGCCGCCCAGGCGATCGAGGAAGAGGACGAGCCCGAGGCCAAGCCAGACCAGCCCGCCGGCAAGAAGAAGAGCACCGAAATCCCCGGCTGGATGATGGCGTTGAACATCGCCTTCTCAGTCGGGTTCTTCATCTTCCTTTACAAGTTCGTGCCGCTCGTCCTGACCACCGAACTGCAGAAACGCAGCGGCGCACTTGACAGCAACGTCGGCTTCAGCCTCGTGGACGGCGTGATTCGCCTGGCAATTTTTCTCACGTTCCTGACGCTGGTTTCGCGAATGAAAGACATCCGCCGCGTCTTCCAGTATCACGGCGCCGGGCATAAGGTCGTGTTCAACTACGAATCGGGCGACCCCGTGGAAGTCGAGCGGGCGCAGTCGTTCACGACGTTTCACCCGCGCTGCGGCACCAGCTTCCTGATGGTCGTCATGATCGTGAGCATCTTGGTCTATGCGCTGCTGCCGTTTGAGAGCTTCGCGATGAAGATGCTCTCGCGGGTCGTGTTTCTGCCGGTTATCGCCGGGCTGAGCTACGAAGTGATCCGCTTCGTCTCGCGCCGCAGCGGCAGCCTGTTGATGTGGGTGGTCGCGCCCGGCCTATGGCTGCAACGCATTACCACGAAGAATCCCTCCGACGATCAGGTCGAGATCTCGATTCGCGCCCTCGACGGCGCCATGGCGCTCGAAAAGGAACAGGGCGGCAACTTGGTGGTTGCGTAACCACCCGCACCAAGGCCCTAGTCCCCATGGAAGGACTCAAGAAACTCGAAGAACTGGAAGCTCACTACGGTGAGCTCGGCGAGCAGATGGCCGACCCGGCCGTCGTGCAGGACCAGACCGCCTACCGCAAGATCGCCAAGTCGCACTCGGACCTCTCCGAAGTCGTCGACAAATTTCAGGCCTGGAAATCGCTTCAATCCGAAATCGAGTCCACCCGCCCGATGGTCGAAGAGGCCAACGCCGAGATGGCCGAGATGGCCCGCCAAGAGCTGGCCAGCTTGGAAGAGCGCATCACCGGCGTCGAAGCCGAGATCAAGAGCCTGCTCCTGCCCAAAGACCC
>JAKZVK010000790.1:0-6575 GCA_047516085.1 Bryobacterales bacterium | reverse complement strand
GCCAGCCCCAAGCTGAACGAGACCAGGATCGCCATGCCGAACAACAGGCGGTTGATGGTGATGGAGACCAACAGGACGGCCATCGCCTCGGGACAAGGGACGAGCCCGCCGGAGATTCCCAGCGACAGCAGGCTCCCGCGTCCGGCTTTCGGAAGCGGTTGCCTGGCATGATCGTGCTCATGCGAGTGCGAGTGCTCGTGCGAATGGTCATGCTCATGGGAATGGCTATGTCCATCCGAATGCTCGTGGGAATGACTGTCAGCGTGTCCGGCGTCGTCACCGTGAGTGTGGCTATGGGCGTGGCTGGGCCCGTGCATGTGACTGTGGCCGCCGAAGGGCCAGTGCGAGTGGCTGTGGGTTCCGTCGGAACCCTTCCGCAGCGCCTGCCAACGGGACCAGAACAGCCATCCTCCGATGGCGACGATGAGCATTCCGCTGATCAGCGAAAGCCAGACCAGAACACGATCCACGAGCAGGTACTGCGAAGCGTAGAGCGCAATCAAACCCAGAATGAACACGCCCGCTGTGTGAGTAATCGTGACGACGCTACCCAAGTAAACGGCGTCGCCGATCGTGCCGCGCGAGCCTGCCAGGTAGGCGGCGACGATCGCCTTCCCGTGGCCAGGGGTCAGGGCGTGAGCCGCTCCCGCCACGAAAGCGACGCCCAAGGCTGCCAGAATGAAGCCGGCACCTAAGTCCCCGGCAGTCAGCAGCGACTGGAGCTGCTCTCGCATCCCCTGATGGGGATCCGAAGAGGCCTGGAAGGCGGCGCTTGGCAGAGCCGCCAGCCCCTGCAACAAGGCGTGTCTCGCGAATCGTGTCATCGCAATCGTATTCTGAATGCTACCATTTTGCGAACAGCGTGCCGGCCCCCAGGCCGTGCAAGGCGGTGGTGGTGGCGCTATTCTCGGGGTAGTCTCGGTGAGGTGTTAGTCTGGTCTAGCCGATGCAACGTTGGAAAGCACAGGATCTCGAACCGTTTGCCCGCGGCATTTTCGAGGCCGTTGGCACCGAACCCGACATCGCGGGCGTCGTCGCGGGTCACCTCGTTCGCTCGAACCTATCGGGACACGACTCGCACGGCGTCATCCGCCTCATGCAGTACGTCGCCCAGATCGAAGAGGGCGAGATCGCACCCTCGGCGAGGCCCGAGGTGCTTCGAGAGAGCGGCGCCACCGGGCTGATCGACGCGCATCGGGGTTTCGGCCATCACTCCACGGCCTGGACGCTCGATTGGGCGATCGAGCGCGCGACTCAACATGGAGTTGCTCTGGCGACGATCCGCCACTCGACCCACATCGGCCGCCTCGGGGAATACGCGGAGAGCGCCTGCGGCCGAGGGATGATTGCCATCGTCACGGTGGGCGCCGCCGGTCCGGGGCTGGGAGGGATGGTTCTGTTCGGCGGCCGCAAGCGCTTCCTCGGCGCCAACCCGTGGGCGATCGGCATTCCGGCCGAGGGGCAGCCGCCGATGGTGTTCGACGGCTCGACCTCGACGATCGCCGAGGGGAAAGTACGGGTGGCGCGCGACAAGGGAGGCGAGGTGCCCGCCGACTGCATCCTCGACCCGGAAGGTAAGCCCAGCACCCAGCCCGCTGACTTCTATGCCGGCGGGACGCTTGTCCCGCTGGGCGGCCGGGTCGCCGGTCACAAAGGATATGGCCTGGCGATGGCCTCAGCCCTACTCGGGGCGTTAGCGACGATCGACGATCCGGAGCCGACGTTCATTGGAGCGCGTGTCCGCGAAGAGGTGGACGATCCGCGCGGCCGCGTGGCCGGCGTCTTTCTTGTACTCGTCGATCCTGCCGCCTTCGGAGAAGCAGTGGCCTATCAATCGATGGTCGCCGAGACGATGAATGCGGCAAAGCGGGTGCCGCCCGCTGAGGGCAGATCCGAGGTATTCGTTCCAGGTGAGGTTGAGGTACGGAACCGCGAAGAGCGCGGGCGCGACGGCATCCCCCTGCCCGACGTCACCGCGCGGGACCTGGCGGGCGTGGGCGAGAAGTTGGGGGTGGCGATGCCGGGTCCGCTTGGCGCCTAGCGAGGTCACAAGTTGGCGCACGAATGAAACTAGGGAGCGTGCCTTGTGGCGCGGGCCTCCTGGCCGGCAGCGTCGACCTCCGGGGCGACGTTTCTGCCCACACAGCCCCTTCCGAGGCACAGGAGAAGACCGGCGAGGACGCCGGTCCTGCCCGCCAGAGGCGCGCGCCACACCGGTCTAGTAACCTTGCAAGCGCTGGAGCTTCAGGAAGCTGGCACAGGGGCTGCGTTCAGGGCTCGTGGGCCTGAGTCCCCGAGGAATCGAGACTCGGCAAGCCGGGGCCTTGCGCCACACCGCTCGCCTGGGCACTCCAGTTGGCGCTGAGGACCTATACCACTTCGCGAAAGGGAGCCGCTATGACGAACGTCTTCTTCCGCATTTCATCTGTCGCGGCGCTTGCTGTTGTCACGGCGGCCCTCGCCTTTGGAGGGTCCGCTGAACACGGCAAGCAATTGCTGCCGCACCGCGAGGAGATTGCGTCGGGAGTTCATGCCGCCGGCTTCTCCTATCAATTCGCGCACCTAAACTGCGGCTGGGTGGTGCTGGGTGACCAGACGCTTTTGATCGATCTGCCGCGCGGCACGCCCGTGCCGGAGTTCCTGGCGTACGTGGAGAAGACCACCGGCAAGCCGCCGAGGACGCTTGTCCTCACGAATATCTGGCAGGACGAAGCTTGGATCTTCCCCAACGTCTACGATCGCGACAAGCCGCGATGGCATCGCGCCGAGAAGCCCGAGGGTCCCGATAAGGTGCTCCCGATCATCGAGGCGCTGGTGGCGGGCGGGATCAGGCGCATCGTCACGTCGGAAAGAATTGCCGAGCGATTGGCGGCCGCACCGAACGGGCCGCCCGCGGACTTGGTCGAAGGGCGCTCCCGGCGTGTGAGCATCGGCGACGCAACCCGCGTGGTCGGGTTTATCCCGTTGGATCGAGCGCGCCAAGACGGAGCCGGGGCGGTTTATCTGCCAGGGGAGGAAGTGCTGTTCGGCGGACCCCTCGTTCACAACGGGAGTCGGGCGACGCTGGCCGGTCATAACACTGCGGAGTGGATCGCGGCTCTCGGCGGCTTGGAGGCGCTGCGCCCGAAACGAGTAGTGCCTGGATTCGGCACGTGGGACGGCCCGGAAAGCCTCAAGCGTTTCCGCGGCGTGCTGACCGAGCTGCGCAATCAGGTCAGCCACGAGATTGCCAAAGGGCACTCCCTCGAAGAGACCCAGCCGCGCGTGCGTCTTCCGCACGGGCTGCTTTCCTGGACCACGCACACGCAGCCGCGGGACGAGCAAATCGAGCATGTCTACCGTGAGTTGACGGTCCCGAACGCACCGTTCGCCGGCCGTGCCCCTTCCGCTTCCGACCCGCGTCCGCAGGCTCTCGTCCTGATCGGTGACAGCCCACACCCGCCGGCGCCGATCGAGAAAGCGCTGCGGCCCGTGTTCGAGGCGACGGGCGTGGCGCCGCACTTTACCGTTGATGTCGAAGCGTTGACCGCCGAGAACCTGTCGAAGGTGCAGCTCTTCGTCATCCTTCGCGATGGGCGTCAGGTGCAGAGGGCTGGAGCCGGTCGCGAGAAGCTTCGCGTGCTCGAGGACCCTTTGCACGGCGAGATCGGCACCTGGATGACGCTCGCGCAGGAGCAGGCGGTGGTTGAGTTCGTCGAGAGGGGCGGGGCATTCCTGAACCTGCACAATTCGCTGGGGCTTTACCCGCCGGCGGGCCCGTATCTCAAGCTTGTGGGGGGCCGCTACATCGGCCACGGGCCCTACGAGAGGTTTCGGGTCGAGGTGGCCGACCCCCGACACCCTATCACCGAAGGCGTCAGCGATTTCACGATGCCCGACGAGCAGCACACCCCGATCATCTACGACGAGAGCCAGGTACGCCGGATACTCAACAGCCGCATGGACAATGGCACCGTTGTGCCGGCGGGCTGGGTGCGCTAGGTGGGCCGTGGCCGCGTGTGCCATCTCGCCGGCGGCCACCCGCTCGAACCGTTACTGCATCCGATGTATCAGCGGCTGATGCGGAATGCAGTGGAGTGGTGCTTGAGGAAGCGTTGAGGCGGAAGGAATAACCTAGAGCAACCCGCTCCCTGACCCGGACGAGCCGGAACCAAATAGGGTCTTGGCGGCGGACCGCACGGCGGCGCGGCCTCGAAGGAGCGCGCGGGTTTACACCCGCGCCTCTGTCCCGGCCTTTGAAATTTTCTGCCGGGCTTGGCAAGGATTTCACTCGGTAGGTACTGACGGGCTGCGAAAAAATCGGGGAGTCCACGGTTGACACTGCTGGGCGCCTGGCAGCAACTCATCTTGCAAGTTGAGGCCTCCAACGACACAGCCGAGCCGCGGGTAGGAACCCGCGGATCTCCGTGGGCGCAACCCGGTGCATCCAACCACGAAGCCAAGCCCCGGTACGGGGTGATGGAAAGTAGCCCACCACGCAAGTCGTAGGACCAAGCCGCCAAACAATCTCCAGCCCCGATAAGGGGCGTTTGAGGTTTTTGTGCTTCGGCAAAGGGTCCGGGGTTACCTATCGAACCGGCCGCATTGACCCGTCACTTGCGTTCCGGGCTGGATTTCTTGGGTTCGCGCGGATTCGAGCCGAGAACGCCTGTGGTGGCGTGAAACCTGACTAGGAGGCCGGCTACCGCTCAACCCAAATCGTTCGATCAGCTCGCGGCCGATTGTCCCCAGCATTTTTTCACGGCCCCTGAGGGGGCGGTCCCGTTTCGGTAGTGGCTCAGTTTCAGCCACCGCTGTTACGGAAATCGAATCAGCCATCCACGATGGCTGAAGCCGGCTTGTGGGAAGGACGCTGAAGCGCCCTGGACAGGAGCGAGCGGCCACGCTGAACCGGCCGTAAACGACCGGCCTACCACGCGCTTCGCGCGGAAGCCGCCTGAAGGCGACTTCAGAAACGACGGCCTTTCCCGGCAGGGTCAGCAGCCCGCGCGCTCCATGCCCGAGCGTGCGCGCCGCCAAGTTGAGCCACTACCCCCGTTTCGGGGGCGATTGCTTTCCTGCACACGTCCTGGAATAATAGCGGCTCTAATCAGTTAACGCCAATCAAGGACCAACTGCATGGGCAGGACGGTTTTCATGGGTAATCTCCCGGCGTGGGTCACCGCTGAAGAGATCGAGGGGTGGCTCAATAGCGAGGGGATTGTCTACGACGACGTGAAAGTCATCCGCGACTTCGAGACTCAGGAGTCCAAGGGTTTCGCCTTCGTCGAGGCCGCCTCCGACGACGACCTCAAGGCCATGGTCAAGCGCTTCAACCGCGCTCCGATCGACGACAAGGTGCTGCGCGTCAACGAAGCGCGGTCGAACGACACGGTCAAGCCGCGGCCGCGCCGCTCCCGCCACTAGCAGGGGCGCGCCCCTGCCTCCAAGATCTTCTTGGGCGCGGGCATGCCCGCTTCGGCGAAAACGATCGCGCCATCCGTGCCGATCCCATAGACGCAGCGTTTGATGAAGACGCCGCCCGCTCCGTAAAGGCCGGCGACCCTCTTGCGCTCGTCGACGAGAAGCGGAAACGGAAATTCATGGCGCGACCGGAATTTCCGGTGCCTCTCGGCCTCGGCCGGATTGACCCCGAAGACCGCCACGCCTTTTTCTTCAAACGCCGCCCAGCTATCTAGGCGGACGATGATCGTCATGCTCTCAACGGGGAGCGGAGTTACCCTACCAGCGTTTGTCTCGATTCTCCAAGCTCCGCTGCTACAGATCCCATCCCCACGCAAAGACTCCACTACCCGGAGACGCTGCAGACCCGGCCCGCTCGTGACTCGACGTGCGCGACTCGCCGCCCGCTATTCCGGCCGCGAACAGGAGCCTGAAACCTGCGTGATAAAATCGAGCCAAGGGGCCCTTAGCTCAGCGGTTAGAGCTGCGGACTCATAATCCGTAGGTCGTAGGTTCGAATCCTACAGGGCCCACCAATCAAGCGGTTTCGTTCGATAAATCCCGCCAAGTCCTGCCTCGCTTCCGAACCCTCCGCTGGCGAAGACCCACCGTTGCCCAGCCGTAGCGGATCTCCACCCCGACCGTCAGGTGGTGAGAAATGGAGGCTGCGGGAGGCTAGTGGCCTCTCGGCATCTGCCTGTTCGGATGGTTACGCTTGAGGCTGCCGCTCGCCTCCCTTGTACAATCCAGGAGGCCGAAGCGCCGGCGACACCAACTGGGCCGGGCCGTACCGCCGGCGCCTGAGCGGAGCCTGGGGAGAGTCGCTCGTTGCAACGGAAATCCGGACATCCTCAGTGAGTCACAGACTATTGAAATTTCTTTCCCCTGCCTTTGCAGTAACTTGCGGTTCCACGGCCAGGCCTGGTCCGCGAGCGGCGCTTATACTGTGGGCGTAGCATGGTTAGCTTTTTCTCTGTTGGGTAGTCACGTTAGACGGCCTCGGGTTTTGGTGGACCCGGGGCCGTCCTTTTTTGCACCACACTGGCGGAATCCGAAAGCGCCGGCCGCGTCCTGGGCCGGTTCGGCCGGGCAGGCTAAGGCTTGGGCTTTGGAGGGGGAAGGTCTCGCGCCTC
>JAKZVK010000789.1:0-7619 GCA_047516085.1 Bryobacterales bacterium | reverse complement strand
GAACGCGCTGGAGCTGCCCCCCAACATGAAGGACGAAGACGAGGACGTGGCCGAGGAGACGACCTACGTCTTCAACCCGATCCAAGCCAAGCGCGAAGTGAAGGTGGGCCGGTTCTACGAGAAGAAGGGCAACCACCGGGCGGCCGCGGGGCGCTACCTGGAAGCGACACGCTGGAACCCGAGCTTGGCCGAGGCGTACTGGCGTCTGGGACGCGCCCGGGAGAAGATGAGCCAGGGCCAGCAGGCGCTCGATGCCTACCGCAAATACCTCGAGCTCGAACCCGACGGAGCCAAGAGCAAAGAGGTTCGCAAGAAGGTCAGTGTGCTCGAGAAAGCCGTAGCCGCCCAGGTTGCGGAAGCCGAGGCACCGGTGGCCGCGGAAGCGCACTAGCGGCGCCCGAGGGTGTCCATTCTCCTTCGCCCTTGCAAGCCTGAAGCCGTGGGTCAGGGTCCTCTCGCCCCGACCGGGGAAAGCAAAGGCCACCCGCCCGCCATGCCACAATAATCAGCTATGCAAGAGTTCACAATCGCAGTGCTTCCCGGTGACGGCGTGGGGCGGGAGGTCATGCCCGAGGCGCGGAAGGTGCTCGACCTGATCTCCAACCGCTACGACCTCTCGTTCGGCTACACCGAGTTCGACTGGAGCACCGACTATTACTTTGAGCACGGACGCATGATGCCGGTCGCCGGCGTCGACCAGCTCCGCGATTTCGACGCCATTCTGCTGGGTGCGGTCGGCCATCCCGACGTACCCGACAACGTCACGCTCAACGGCCTGCTGCTGCCGATTCGCCGCGCTTTCGATCAGTACGCCTGCGAGCGGCCCGCCAAACTCTATG
Source organism: Bryobacterales bacterium (assembly GCA_047516085.1). Taxonomy (GTDB): domain Bacteria; phylum Acidobacteriota; class Terriglobia; order Bryobacterales; family UBA6623; genus JAKZVK01. Next base: position 6,780 of record JAKZVK010000789.1, on the reverse strand, counting down.
CCGGTGTTCCGTGTCCGCTGGCCGGGAAGGCGCCGGGCTCGATCGACATGGTCGTCGTGCGCGAGAACACCGAGGGCGAGTACACGCAGGCGGGAGGGAACGTCTACCACCACACGCCGGACGAGGTAGCCGTACAAACGTCGATATTTACGCGGCGCGGTATTGACCGGATCGTGCGCCACGCCTTCGAGTTGGCGCGCCGCCGCGATGGAAAGAAGCTTGTCACGTCGATCACGAAGTCCAACGCGCAGGGATTTAGCATGGTGCTGTGGGACCGCGCTTTCGCCGAGGTGGCATCCGAGTTTCCCGACATCGAGATCGAATCATTGCTGGTCGACGCGGCGGCAATGAACTTCGTGCGGCGACCCGAGAGCTTCGACGTCGTCGTGGCGTCGAACTTGTTCGGCGACATCTTGAGCGACCTCTCCGCCATGATCACCGGCAGCATGGGGCTTGCGCCAAGTTCGAACCTCAACCCGGAGCGCAAGTTCCCATCAATGTTCGAGCCCGTCCACGGCTCGGCCCCGGACATCGCGGGGCAGGGCATCGTGAACCCGATCGCGATGATCCTGAGCGCAGCGATGATGATCGATTTCTTTGGTTTGACCGAAGCCGCTCGTGTGGTCGAGAACGCCACGGCCGCCGTTCTGGCCGAAGGCAAGAGCTTGCCTCGCGACCTCGGCGGCACGGCTTCGACAGGCGAAGTAACGGAAGCGATTCTCGGGAAGTTGCGCCAGTAGACCTGGGCTAGCGACGTCTGCGACCTCAAACCGACGAGCCGGAACTCATGTGGCGACACCTCTTTCAAACTTGACACGTTGTTCAGACGTCGATGGGATCAAACAGCTACAACCCCTGCTCGAACACCACGTCCACGGGAATACCAGCCCCGGCGAGGCGGTCGAGGTCGGCTTGCAGCGCGGCGCCAATTTGCCCCATCTCGTCGACCAACTTCACGACACCGTCGTAGTCGCCATCCCCCTGCAGCCGTAGAATCTTCTCCGACAGCGCGTCAACGGCGTCTTGCATGCGGTCGAGATCAACGCGGTACGCGCCGGTCGCTTCGTCTTTCGTGAACGCCCCGGCCTGCTGGAAGAAGTTGAAGCGCAATAGGTTCGCGACGCCGTGCGCGCTCGACGCCCCGAAACGGATCGAGCGAAAGATGCCCGCTAGGAACGTCACGTAGTTGTCCATCAGGTCAGCGTCACCCAGCTCGCCCTGCTCGTTGAGCTTGGTGACCATATAGAGGCCGAGGATGTCGGCCTTGCCTTCCTCCAGCGCCGAGGCCTTGTCCTTGAGCGCCTCACGGACAGTACCGCTATTGGTGAGCGTGTTCTTGATGCCCAGGCCGTGGGCGACCTCGTGGAACATGGTGTTGGCAAAGAAGGCGTCGAACTGCACGTGCCGCCGCTGGTCCGCGGCAATCAGCACGCCCGCGATCGGGATCAGGATCTTGTCGAACTTCGCCCGCATGGCGTTCTTGAGTTGCAGCCGGCGGGTGCCCTTCTGTAGCTGCACTTCCTCGTCGTTGGGCAGGTTGATGGCGATCGTCTTGGCGCCGGCGTTGCAGTCTCCGGCGTAGTAGATCACGTCGTAGGCGTTCAAGTCCGACTCGGCGCCGGGCGTCTCCTGCTTGTAGGCGTCTTCGATCGGCAGCCCACGCTGCAGGTCCGGCAGCATGCCCACATACTTGGCCAGCCGCGCGCTCCACTCCTTGTCTTTGATCAACACGTACGCCTCGTAGGTCGCCTTGTAGCCGAACAAGCCGTCCTCGTAGGTTTCAATCGCGCCAATGACGACGTCGATGGTGTTGTCTTTCATCTCCATCCAGGCGACGTCGCTCGGTTGATAGTCGTCATCGACGAGCGCCTGCGCGCGCAGCTCGAGATAGTGGCGCAGGCCGGGATCTTCAGCGAGCGCGGCCGCCTCGAGCAGCTTGCCGGACGCCCGCCGCAACTCGTCGCCGAAGACCTCGTGGTAGGGCTCGGTCACCAGCGTGCCCTCGCCGTTGCGCCGCACGAAGGTGTAGAGCCCCTTCAGCGACTCGGCTGACTCCGGCGAGGCCGCGATGGCCGCTTCAAACTCCTCCTTCGTCATATCCGCTGGATAGAAACGCGCCCCCGGCGGCTTGGGGCCGATTCCGTCGACAAAGGGCTCGTCACCGGCGAGACGGTCCCAGGGGCCGTAGTTGATCTCGATGTAGCGCCGCAGGCTCGGGTCGTCGACGCGGTCGAGCAACTCGTCCCTGTCGCCGTAGGTCTGCCGCCAGAACAGCCCGTCCATCATCTGCGCCGCCTCGATCAGCAACGGCAGCATCCGCCGCTCGTTCTCGCTGAGGATGCTGAGATCGCTCTCCAGTCGAAAGGAAGTGTAGTCGTCCAGGCGTTCGTTGATGTCCATGGGTTGGGTGGCTGCTTCGTCCGGGCTGGGGGCGCAGGTGGTGAGCAGGCATAACGCGGCGATGAGCACCGCGGGCGGGCGCGGCGCGCAGCTCCTACCCGCTAAGAGGGCCCTACCAGTTAAGGCGGTCTTCATGATCGAGCACTTCGTATCATAGTTGCCGCCCTGCCTCGGCGGCCGTCGCGGGCATGACGTCGACGCCGATGGCGTCATGGTCCGACAGCGGGCGCTCTCGGCCCTCACGGAGCTCGTGCAGAACAACGGGGTCGCGCGCCGCGACGCCGCGCGTGGCGAACCAGTCGATCTTCAGCGGACACTTGCCGTCGTGATTGCGCAACGCCCAGCGGATGAACGCGAAGCACCACTCGGGCACCCATTCGCGCAGGTTTTTGTAGGTCTTCGCGTCATTGGCGTCGTAGCTCGTGGTTCGCTCACCCAGGCGGTTGCAGCCGCGAAAATCGAAGCCGCGCGACTCAACCAGTGCGAATAAGTCCCTCTCGAAACGGTTGTAGGGGTGCAGATAATGGTTGTCGATCACGTTGTCGACGCCCATGAAGACGCGCAACCAAAAGCCCATGATGGCGTGGAAGGCGCGAGAGGAGTTATAGGTCGTGGTGTTCCAATCGCCACCGATCACCGCCGGCTGATCGCCAGGCAGGACGTCGAGCACGTCGCGCATCTGGTCGCGCCGGTGTGCTTGGCTCGACTGCGCGTCGAGGTGCACCGACACCGCCGTCAGCGGACAGCCGGGCAGGTCGATGTCGGCGACCAGCGCCGTCTGCCGGCCGAGCCGTTTCTCGCGGCCTGCCATCTTATCCTTACCGTTCTTGAGGTGAACGAGCCGGACGTTGCGAATCGCGTACCGGCTCAGGATGGCGTTGCCGTGCAGGCCCAGGTCGTTCTCCTCGCGGCTGTCGTGTTCGACCCCCGCGCCTTTCGAGAGGTTGAGGTAACAAGGCGCGAACGCATAGTGCATTTCGAGTTCCCGCGCCAGGTCTTGGGCCACCGCGCGGTTCGCCGAGCGCGCCATGCCGACATCGGTTTCGGTGAGCAGCAGGACGTCGCCGCTCGACAGATACGGGTGCCGGCGAAACTCCCGGAGCTGCCCCTCGTATTCGATACCGCGTTCGAGGTTCCAAGCCACCAAGCGGTAGGACGGCCGTGGCGGCGCTGCGCCGGCGGTGAAGTCCCCTATCTCAGGCGACTCCAGCACCGTCTCAACCGCCGGACGGATCGAGCGGTAGGTCGCGCTCGCCAGCAACTCGGCGGTGGACCGGCAGCGCCCCAGCTCCGGCAAATACGGGGCCAGATCCTCGCGAACGATCCGATAAATCTCTTGTGGGGAAGGAGGCGCGTCTTGCTTCGTTCGATCAATCATTCGGGAGTCGCGCGGGTAGAGCGTGCCAAGGCTCTTGGTCTCATTCTATCGAAGCGGTTTTTCCACGCCTCTTCATATTTGGGCTCTCAGCGAAAGGCCCCATCACACCCGCGTTACGAGGAAAGTATCCGCGAAACCCTGTGTTAGAATCGGACCTTGCGGAGCAACCTCCCGCCAATCGGACCGACTTGAACGAGAGCACTTTGGAAGCCGGAGCGCGGGCAGGGGCCTCGCATACCTCACTTTTCTCCATCGCGCTAGTGGTGGCGAGCACGGTGATCGGTGCCGCCGCGCAGATTTTGCTGCGTTTCGGCGCGGACAACCTCAACAGCTCGGGGCTGAAGGGAATCCTCACCAACTGGCCGTTATTGGGCGGCTACGCCTGTCTCGGCTTCATGACCATCCTGGTCGTCCTCGCCCTGCGCGGCGGCCAACTGTCGGTTCTCTATCCGATCATCGCCCTGACCTATGTTTGGGTCACGATTCTGTCGCCCATGTTCTTCAAGGACGACATCAACGCGTCCAAAATCATCGGGCTGGCGCTCATCATCGCCGGCGTATCGTTTATCGGGGCGGGGAGCCGTTCGTGAACACGCCCCCTTCGTCGATTCTGCTGGTGTTGGCGGCGAGTCTGATCGGCTCGCTGGCGATGGTCTTCCTCAAGACCGGCGCGGACCACCTCAAAGGCTCCCACCGCCACTGGATGCCGCGCATCGCTATCGGGATTTCGCTGTTCCTGGCCTCGTCCGTTCTCTACGTGTTGGGGATCAAGGAAGGCAGCTTGACCGTGCTCTATCCGATGGTCTCACTGGGATATGTGTGGGCGTTACTTTGGTCGCGCTGGTTTTTCGGGGAGCCCTTCAATCGCAACAAGATCGTCGGCCTGAGCCTTGTGCTGCTGGGCGTGTTCTTTATCGGCCTCGGCAAATAGCTTGCCCGCCGGTACCGCGTCCCATCCGCTCCGCGAAGCGGACGGCGCGTGGCGTAAGCCTCCAGGCTTGCCGAGGACCGATTCCTCGGTTCTCAGGTCCGCGAGGCGGTGTCGATCTCGCCTTTCGCCCCGGAGGGGCCGACGGAAAATAGCCCCCGGCTTCAGCCGGGGGTATACGGACAACCACCTATTGAGCCCTGGAGGGGCGCAGGAAAAGTTCCGGCAGCCGTACGGAGGCTTCAAACAACCGCGCCGGCAACTACTGCCTCACCCCACCCTGCACTACAGTCCACGACACCGGCGTAAGCCTCAACCACCCAACTGGGGGCCTCACTCATCCCTGGTTTCGGGGTGAGGGTGTTTGGGGAGAAACGCGATCGCCGCGGCCCCGAGCGCAGCCATGCCAAACACGGCCCACAGCGCCGATCCATAACCGCCCCACAGCGTACGTAGCGAGGCGATGACGCGCGGGAACCAGAATTGCAAGATGGTGTCGGAGGGCAGGATGGCCGACATCGCCTTGCCCAGCGACGACAGCCCGAACTGGTCGGCTGCCATCAGCGGAATCAGCATGTAGTCCGCGCCCATGGCGAAGCCGAATACGATCGCAAACACGTAAACAAAATGGGGTTGGGCCGGCGTCACGAGGAATAGCAGCGGGATCGCGCAGGCCACGACAGCGTACGTCGCCAACATTACATACTTGCGCGGCAGGTGATCGGAGAGATAGCCCGCCAGCAATCGTCCGCCGATACTCGACAGCAGATACCAGACCGAAGCGTCGCTCCACACCTGGTCGCGGGCCGCTTGATCGGTGAACCCCTGCTCCTCGAACACAAACTTCATCAGGAAGTTGACCGCCGCGATCGATCCGATCGAGGCGGCGCTGCCAACCAACAGAAGCCAGAACGGCCCCCGGCCAGCCAACGTGCCGAAGCTCTTGGCGGGCGCGAGCGGCTTGGGCGCGGCGACTTCTTCCGAGCTTAGCTTGCCGTCGGGCAGTTGGCCGATGTCTTGCGGGCGGTCTTTGATCACAAACAGCGCCAGCGGCCACGCGAGCAGCAGCAGATAACTCATCATCTTCAGCGCTTCGGTGTAGGGCAACCCGGTGTCACGCATATAGGAGACAAGCAAGGGGCTGAGTTTCGCGCCCAGCGCGCCCACGACGGCGACCCCGACGTAGGTGATACCCATCGCGCGTCCACGTTTTTCCTTGTACCAGTTGGAAATGATGATCTGATGCGGAATCGGCCCGGCCAGAAAGTAGCCCAGCATATAGAGGCACCAGGCCGCGTAGTACTCATAGGTGTTGCCGCTCAGGCGCCCGAACCATTGAAAGGCCCCAAAGGTCATGCCCGTGCCGATGATGATTAGCAGCCGGGGGCTGACGCGCGGAACGATCATCGGGCCGGCCCAGATCGTTAGCAGCACGGCGATCGGAGCGCCGGTAGTGACGAGCTCCTGCGTCCAACTATGGCCATCGCGGAAGTAGTCGAAGAAAAAGGCGATGTTGTAGTAAGGGAAGCCGGTTGACAGCCCAAAGGTGAAGAAACAGGCCGCGATGATCCAAGGTCCACGAAACGCTTGCTTCTCCGATGCCATCCGTTCGCCCTCTTTCGATCCGCTGATGCGCCGTTACCCCCGCCGCAGGAAACCTCTTATACCACAACGGTCAGGCGCTTGATTCAGCAGGAGCCAACAGAGCCGCGGATGTGAATCCGCGGGCCCGCACCGCCTGGCAGTCCGTGGCAAAACCGAACACCGTGCGAATTGCAATGTAGGGACAGCATGCCGTGCCCGCCTGCTCGACCTACCGCAACAGGTGGGTGTGTCTTACGGTCGTGACAAGAAGCCCGACTTGCACCACGGGCTGGTAGGATCGACTTCCTCAGGCGCTGCGTTCTAGCCGTGAATCGTGATCTGTGACTCGTGAACCGCAAACCGTGAAACCAGGACCGTGAATGGTGCGGGGCCACGCCTGCCGCTTCTGGTCGCCCTTAGCCTCTTTTGGCCGCCTTTGCCCGCTCTCTACAGGAGGCTCTATCCACCTTCGACAACGTGGAGCCCCGCA
>JAKZVK010000788.1:0-3370 GCA_047516085.1 Bryobacterales bacterium | reverse complement strand
CGGCAGCTAGGCCAAGGCCCGAACGACCTGCCGCGACAGTCGGTCTAGAGCCGCCAGGCCAACCAAGAGGATCTCAGCGACGCCGTGCGCGTGTCCACCGATCCAACCTTTCGCTTGATCGGCTCAAGGAAGAACTGGATCGCGGCGGCGCGCTGTGACCGCGCGACGTACCAGCCGGGAGGTCATCGACTTCCTCCATCAAGTCGTCGGCGCTTGCGAGGCTGAGCGGGAGATTCACATCATCTGCGACAATCTCTCGGCGCACAAAACGAAGCTCGTTGCAGCCTTCCTCGACGAGCACATCAACGTTGATGACCGTGGAACCACACACGGACGTGAAGCATCCATCAGGTATGAGAGTCTTCCTCGCAGGTGCCCCCGGCGCTGTCGGGCGCTGCTTGCTGCCTCGCCTCGTGCAAGGCGGGCACGAGGTGACCGCGATGACTCATTCGCCGGATCGCGCGGACTGGATTCGCTCGCGGGGAGCCCAGCCGGCGGTGTGCGATGTGTTCCGCAAGGACGACCTTCTTCGGGCCGTTCAAGCAGCCCGGCCCGAGCTCGTGATTCACCAGTTGACCCATATCCCCGCGCGGATCAACCCACGCCACATCGCCCGAGACTTGGCCACGACGAACCGGCTCCGTACCTAGGGCACGTTCGCTTTGGTCGAAGCCGCACAGGCCGCCGGTGCTCGGCGCTTCATCGCCCAGAGCATCGCCTTCTTCTACAATCCCAGCGACCGCACACCGGCGACGGAAGACGACCCGCTGGACTCCACGATTCCCGGCGCCGGTGAAATCGTCGACGCCCTGCGCGTCCATGAGCACGCTGTCGTGGGTGCGCTCCGTATGGAGGCCTTCGTGCTCCGCTATGGCCAGTTCTACGGGCCCGGAACCTTCTACGCCCCGGATGGCAGTTTCGCCGAAGACGTGCGGCGGCGGCGCGTCCCTCTCGTTGGCGAGGGCGGCGGCGTGTTTTCCTTCGTTCATGTGGACGACGCAGCCGTGGCGGCTGCCTTGGCCGTCACCAGCACAGAACCCGGCATTTACAACATCGTCGATGACGAGCCTACTCCGGTGGCCGAGTGGTTACCCGACTACGCTCGGCTGCTCAACGCCCCCGCCCCGTTCAAGGTGCCTGAGTTCGTCGCCCGACTTGCCGCCGGCCCCTACGGACGCTTTGTGATGACCCGGCAACGCGGCGCTTCGAATCACAAGGCCAAGCAACAACTCGGCTGGAGCCCACGTTTCCGGAGCTGGAAAAATGGTTTTCAGCAACGCGCCAGAGAAGAGGGACCCGGAGAAGTGGGACAACGAGAAGCGGGACAACGAGAAGTGGGACAACGAGAAGCGGGACATGCAGGGGTCCCGTCCCGGGCCGCCTGAGGCTAGCCTGAACTAGTCGCCCCCGGCCTAGTCACCCACGTAACGTGGCAGGCCGGCCGCTTGTACCGACTGGTCCTTCTTCCAGGGCTCGAGCGCGGCGAAATCAACCGCTGCATACCGTTTCCGCAACGCGCTCATTCGATCGGAGCTGAGCTTCTGGTGGCTCACGGCCAGGCGGACATCGGCTTCGACTTGCTCGACCGTCGTACACCCGAGGATCGCCGTTGAGATCGGCAGCGACCAGGCGTAGTTCAGGCAGTCGTCGAGCGGAGCGACGTTGTTCTCCACCAGCCCTCCGGCGCCGGTCGTCTTCATCGCAATCACGCCCATTCCCTTCTCCCGAGCGAGCGGCAGGGTGGTGCGCTCAAAGCTCAGCTCCTGGTTGGCGCCGTCGGTCACGCTCAGCGGGATCAGGACGGTGTCGAAGTCGTACATGCCAATCGCCTTGGCGAGCACGCGCGGGTCCATGTGGCCGGTGACGCCGACGTAGCGGATCTTGCCCGCCTTCTTCGCCGCCTCGATCATCTCCATCAACCCGCGCGGGCCGAAGATGAAATCCAGGTCCTCCTGATGCATGACGTTGTGGACCTGGTAGAGGTCGAGATGGTCCGTCTTCATGTTCGAGAGGCTCTGGTTGAGGTCAAGCTCGGAGTGCGCGCGCGTGCGGTGGCGGGTCTTGGTGCCGAGGTAGATCTTGTCGCGCACATCGGCCAGGGCCAGACCGTAGCGTTTCTGGCTGATACCGTAAGCGCCGGCGGCGGCCGTGTCGAAGTAGTTGACGCCAAGGTCGTAGCAGCGGCGGATGGTGTCGAGTGCTTGCTTCTCGTCTCGCAGATTGCCGGTGCGAGCGCCGCCCAGGCCGATGACCGACACCTCGAGTCCGGTCTTGCCTAGCGTGCGCTTAGGGATCTCGCCCAGGCTTTTTCCTGAGGCCACACCGGCTGCCAGTCCGGCGGCGGCGGCTTTCACGAACTCGCGTCTGCTTCTCGACATGCTGTTGCTCCTTGGTTCGCCAATCTCGTTGCTTCTATTAGAACATCCGGTGATTCGCACTGAAGAAGGTCGAGCCGTGGGCTCGACGCACCTATACTAGGAGCCACCGGAATGACTTCAGGGTTCGTGCCGGACCGCCCCCGGACCCGGGACGACCTGGCATCAGGCACCGGTTAAGCTGAAACCTGAAGTTGAGGCGCAACGGCCTGCTTGCGCCCGGAGTGTTGAGCGGGATGGGCCGATTGGGATCGCGGCCTGTCGTAGGTGGCCGGTCGCGTTTCACCTTCAAGTTGCGGTTTCAACGCCGTTCGGTTCCGGCTCGTCCAGGTTAGAACTCGGTCGTGGGGCGCTTGCTCGGGTCGCCAAGCTCAGTCCGCGGCCTTCCGGAAATCCTTCAGCGTCAACTGCCAACCCCCATTGAAGTGGTCGACGTCCACCGTAAACGCCGCGTCGATCGTCGAACCGGGGGCCAACCCACGCGCGCGTTCGGCCATGCGCCAACCGACGGCCGACATCGTCACGCCGCCGTGCCGGAGTTGCAGCTTGATGTGCTTCTCTTTGAGCACTCGCGGGGGCGCGGCCAGCTCGACCCCCTTCGTCGAGAAGCTCGGCTGCGGATTTCCGATGCCGTGCGGGGCCAGGCGCGCGAGTTGCTCCATCGTGCGCTGGTTGATCTCGGCGAAAGGCAGCTCGGCATCAAGCCGCAACGACGGGACGAAGTCCTCGGGGGAGAGGACGCCGCGGGCGTGCTCGTTCAAACGGCGGCGCAATTCGGGGATACGTTCGATCGCCAGCGTGCACCCGGCGGCTTGGCGATGGCCGCCGAAACGGTCGAGGATGTCCGAGCAGGTTTCGAGTGATTCGAGCAGGTGAAACCCCGGGATGCTGCGGGCCGACCCCGTGGCCTTGCCGGTTTCCGGGTTGCAACTGAGCACCAGGGTCGGGCGATGCAATCGCTCGATGACGCGGCTGGCCACGATGCCGACGACTCC
>JAKZVK010000787.1:0-15627 GCA_047516085.1 Bryobacterales bacterium | reverse complement strand
ACGCCGGATTTTCAAATAGTCGTCGAGAAAACCGATGCCGCCGAAACCGAGCAGGCCAAGCAGCGCGATCCAAATGTAGGTATTGCGCAGGTTGGCCCACAGCAGCGTCGGGACGAGAATCGAGACGTTGATCAACAGGCCCCCCATGGTGGGCGTGCCGGCCTTGGCGCGGTGCGATTCGGGACCGTCCTCGCGGATCGGCTGGCCGACTTGGAACTCGCGGAGGCGGCGAATCAGCCAAGGGCCGAGCAGCAGTCCCAGGCCGAGGGCGGTGAGACTCGCGAAGGCAGTGCGTGTCGTGATGTAGCTGAAGACGCGAAACGGGCTGAAGTATTCAAAGAGCTGTTCGTAGAGAAGATGAAAAAGCATAGCCCGTTCGTTCTTTCTTCCGGCCCGCGCTTTCAGTCCGCGAGCCGTTCGTTCACTGGTTCGTTTCCCTGTTCCCAGTCGTACTCCCAGTCGTGTTCTCGGCCGCGGCGACTAGGCGCTCTTCAACGATCCGAAGCGCCCGCTCCAACTCGACTCCCCGCGATGCCTTGAACAGCGCGGCGTCGCCTGGCCTTAGCAAATCCGCCAGGTACTCACCCGCGGCCTCAGGCTTGTCGAAAAAGGCGGCCTGTTCCTTCGAGAGGCCGCTCTCGGCCGCTGCCTGCACCATCTGCTCGGCGTGGCCGGTTACGCCGACCAAGAAATCCACGCCCTCGGTCACAACGGTCCGGCCCACCTCTCGATGCAGTTCTTCGGCGCCTTCTCCAAGCTCGCGCATCTCGCCCAGCACGGCGATGCGGCGCTTCGCTTCGGTCGCGCCGAGCACATCGAGCATCGCAGCCATCGCGCGCGGGTTGGCGTTGTAGCAATCGTTCAATACGAGCACGCCACCGATCTCGAGAACCTCTCCCCTCATTCGCGACGGGGCGAGCGCGCGCACCGGGCCGACGAGCGCGGCAGGCTCGACGCCGAAGACCGATGCCGTGGCGATGCCGGCGAGCACGTTGAGGACATTGTGCCGTCCCATCAGCCGGCTCTCGAACCGCGTGCGTTCATCACTGAACCGCGAACGAAGCTCAAAGGCGGCGCCACGCGCGCCAAGCATTTGTGCATTGACGGCGCGGAAGTCCGCTGCTTCGCCGAAACCGAACGTCCGGGACGGCCCCCCGTGCACATCGGCGAACGCGCGCACGCGCTCGTCGTCGGCGTTCAGCACCGCCGTGCCCTCCGGCGGCAGCGACTCGATCAGCTCACGCTTGGCGGACGCGATTTCATCGACCGACGAAAAGTATTCAAGATGGGCGGCACTGACGTTGGTCACGACGCCCACGTTGAGATCGGCGATCGCGGCCAGCCGGCGAATCTCCCCGCGATGATTCATGCCCATCTCCATCACCGCGATCTCCGCGCCGTCGTCGATGCGCAACAGCGACAGTGGCAGTCCCAACTCGTTGTTGAGATTGCCCTGCGACTTCGAGACGCAGAGGCGCGCGCCAAGCAGAGCGCTGATGGTGTCTTTGGTCGTGGTCTTGCCATTGCTTCCCGTGACGCCGACGACCGGACGTCCCCAGCGTCGGCGAGCCTCGCGCGCCAGAGTTCGCAACGCCTCCGCGGGATCGCCGACGGGCAGAATCCGCTCTGGGTCCGCGTGGGCATCGGCCCACTCGCGGGAAGCGACCACTGCCACGGCTCCGGCCTCGAGAGCCGAGCCGATGAAGTCGTGTCCGTCAAAGCGCGGCCCCTGAATGGCAAAGAACAGGTCGCCCTTGGCGACCGATCGCGAGTCGATCGAGTAGCCCGCCGCCTCGCCGCCGAGCGGTACGTGCGGCACGGGCGGCGTTCCCAAGATCGCCGAGATTTCTGAGAGCGGTAGGCGCATTCCATGGGTCCGTCATCGACTCACCATGACCGGGCGAGGGAATTCACTCCATACCCAAGCTCGTGGAGCACCCCAAGGGCCGTTTCGCGGTCATCGAACGGGACCGTCTCGTCGCCGATGGTTTGGTGGGTCTCGTGTCCCTTGCCCGCCAGCAGAATAATGTCGCCGCTCTGCGCGTGCGACAGCGCCAGGCGGATCGCGGCCGCGCGGTCCGGCTCGATCTCGTGCACGGCGTCCACGCGCCGAAGCCCGACCAGAATGTCGTTGATGATGTCGAGCGGGTTCTCACTGCGCGGATTGTCGGATGTAAGAATTACGCGGTCGCTCAGGCGGCCGGCAATTTCTCCCATGGCGGGACGCTTGGTGCGGTCACGGTCGCCGCCGCAACCGAACATCACGATCACCCGCCCCCGGCTCTTGGATCGAATCAGCAGTGTGCGGGCCGCTCGAATCAGCCGTTGGAGCGCGTCGTCGGTGTGCGCGTAGTCGACCAGCACGACGAACGGCTGGCCTGCGTCGATTTGCTCGAACCGGCCGGGGATGGCGCGGCAGGCGGCGATGCCACTTTCGATCGTCCCAAGGCTGATGTCGAGCGAGGTCGCCGCGGTGATCGCGGCCAGCAAGTTGGCGACATTGAACTCCCCGCTCAGAGCCGAGTGGACCTCCAGCCGGCCGCGCGGCGTGTTGGCTTTGAAGTGTAATTCGTTCAGCCCTACGTCGACGTTCTCGGCCATGACGTCGGATGGGTTCTGCACGCCGAAGCTCAGCTTGGGCGCCTCGACGGTCTCCAAGAACTCCTGGCCCACGGGGTCGTCTTTGTTGATGACGACTACCTTGGGCGGCTTGCCGCCGGCGCCTTCCAAGAGACGCCGCTTGGCGTGGGCGTAGTTCTCCATCGTCGAGTGGAAGTCGAGGTGGTCGCGCGAGAGGTTGGTGAAAACGGCGGTATGGAAATCCATGCCGAAGATGCGGCCCAACTCGAGCGCGTGCGAGGAGGCTTCGAGCGTCGCATGCGTTCCACCCTGCTGATCGAGATCCTGAAGGTAGCGCGCCAGATCGAGCGATTCCGGAGTCGTGTTGACGGCGCGGATTTGGCGGTCGCACACCTTGTGCTCGATCGTGCCGAGTCGGGCCGTCTTCAAGCCCGCCGCGTCGAGAATCGCATCGATCAAGTAGACGGTGGTCGTCTTTCCGTTGGTGCCGGTGACGCCGGTGAGCTTCAGGCGGCGGTCGGGACGGCCGTAGAACTCCAAAGCGGCTTGGGCCAGCGCCCGGCGACCGTGTGGAACGCGAACCCAATTGCCGCGGAGCTTGGCCGGCGCTTCGCGCTCGCTGACCACTGCCAGGGCCCCCGCGGCCAGGGCCGGCTCGACGAACCGATGCCCATCCACATGCTCGCCAGGAAACGCGAAGAAGAGTTCGCCGGGGCCGAGCTGCCGTGAGTCGTATTGCAAGCCCTTGACCTCGCGGGACGCCAGAGGATGGCCGGCTTCGACGACGGAACCCAGAAGCTGCCGCAGCGTCGTCATTGCGTTCGCAGCGCCTCCCGCGCGTGAGGGTGGAACTCCACCGTGACCGGCCGGCCGGGTTGAATCGGCGTCCCCGGCGCGGGCCACTGGCGAAGAGCCGTGCCGCGGCCGCGCACCCGCAGCCGCAACCCAAGCACCGAGGACTGGCTTACCACCTCGCGAACCGAGCGGCCCTGGAAGTTGGGAAGCACGCCCGCGGCCACTCGGATCGCCACCGGCTCCGGCATCGGGGCGCGCCCTTCGACCGGCTCTTGCGCAGAAAGGGCGGGCGCCGCCGACGGCTGGGTTGCCGGGACGTGCAGAGCAAGCTGCATCTGTGGCAGCGGGGCTCCCGGGGCCAAGGCGACCACGCGCTCTCCGGCCGGGGTGTACTCGACCGGCGCAGCGCTCTCGCTCTCCTCCGCCGCGGCTTGCTCGTCACCCAGGAAATCCGCCAGCAACTCTTGTGGTACGCTCGGCGGTTTGGCCGGCTTCGGGGCGAGCGGCATCTGCAAAGGCACGTCGCGGAAACGCAGCGCCTCGGTCGCCACGCGCGGAAAGACCGGTGCCGCTACCAAGCCGCCGTAGTACTTCCCAACCGGCGAGTCGAGAACGACCACAACCGCGATCGACGGGTCATTCACCGGGGCGAAACCCACGAAACTCGCTACATAGTCCGTCTGTGAGTACGTGCCGGTTTCGTCATCGATCTTCTGGGCCGTGCCGGTCTTGCCGCCTACACGGTAGCCGGGCGTTTGCGCCAACCGAGCCGTGCCTTTCAGCGCGGTTCGCTCCATCATGCCGCGCAGGGTCGCGGCGGTCTCGGGGCTAAGTATCCGCCTAGCCGGCCCTGACGGGGGCTCTTCGCCGCGGCCGTCGGGATGAACCATCTTGTCGATCAGACGCAGGTCGACTAAAAGCCCACCGTTCGCGATGGCACTGACGGCGCGCCCAAGCTGCACGGCGGTCACGCCAACTTCCTGCCCAATCGAGACGGACCCGATCGACGTGCTGCTCCAGCCGGAGGGAGGCCGGACCAATCCCTCTGCCTCGCCCGGCAGAGGCAGCTTGGTGGCCGAGCCGAAGCCGAATCGCCGGATGTACTCATACAGCCGGTCAGGTTGTAGCCGCAGCCCCAGCTTGATCGTCCCGACGTTGCTCGAACGCGCCAGCACGTCGGCGACGGTAAGGAAGCCGAACGGCTTGTGATCGCGGATGCGCCGGGACCCGATATAAATGGCGCCGTTCTGACAGTCGATTAATTCGTCGGGCGTGGCAAGCCCTTCTTCGAGAGCAGCGGCGAAGGTGATGAGCTTGAAGGTCGAGCCGGGCTCAATCATGTGGCTGACGGCGTAGTTCTGGCGGCGGTCGACATCGGCCTGACCCCGCACCGGCTCATTGGGGTCGAACATCGGCCAGCTAGCCAAGCCCAGCAAATCGCCGTTGTTTGGGTCGAGAATGACGATGGTCCCGGCAATGGCTTGGGTCTCGTCGATCGCCCGTGCCAGCTCCCGCTCGGCCAGCATCTGGATGCGCTGGTCGATCGTCAGCACCAAGTCGAGACCCGGTACGGGCTCTTGGGTTACGCGGCTTTCGTAACGCTTTCGCAGCGCGTCGAGGTGGACGAGCCGCTTCCCCGGCCGGCCCCGCAACTGCTTTTCGTAGTACTGTTCGAGTCCGGCGAGCCCGGTGTGGTCGACGCCGACCGCGCCCAGAATGTGGGACGCGCCCGTACCCTTGGGGTAGTAGCGCTTGCTTTCTTTCTCGAAGTGCAGAGCGTCGAGGGACAGCTCCCGCACGCGTTCGGCTTGGCCCGGCTCGGCCAAGCGTTTGACCCACTGAAACCGCGTCTTCGTCAGCTTGTCGGCAAGAGTGTCCGGATCGATGCCGAGCACTTCCGAGAGCAGCTCGGCCGTGGTCCGCGGGTTCGCGACTTTGCTGGGGAACACCCCGATCGAGTCCACCGGGGTGCTGCGCGCCAGCTCAACGCCGAAACGGTCAAAGATCTCACCCCGCTTGGCGCCGATCTCGATGACCGACTCTTGCTGCTTTTGTGCTTGCTGGACAAACCCCTCGGTGCGCCGAACCTGCAAGTCCCAAAGGCGAAACAGGATCAGGCCGATCCAGAGAGTACAGGCGAAGCCGAAGAGAATGAGCCGGACGCGGGGGTGACGCTCAGAGTGGCGCAGCAGAGAGGCCAACCCGGCCACAGGCGGTCGGGCGCTCCGTCTGGAAACGGGACCGAGCCTTTGGCGGGCGCTTCCCATCAAAGAACCAAACCGGCATAGCTGCCTAAGACGGCGGACTCAGAGCGGAGTTCACCGGAACTTCGTGTCAAGGCCTGCTAAGGCCGCGATTCTGAGCCAGCGCGCTCCGTCCCTCCACGGGGGCAATGGTGCGGTTCTGCCAGGCAAACCTCTCCGGCGGGGTGGCGGCGAGACCCTGCCGTGGCGCCAGTGCCGTGACGCGGTGCAGGTCGCTCAACACCGCCTGCCGAACCTTCAATTGATCCTGCACTTCCACCATCTGCTGGCGCGTCTGGGCAAGCGTCTCAATTCGGTAGCCGGATGCCCGCAACAGTGGCCGTGGCGCCAACACCACCACCAGTAGCGCCAGGCCCAGCACGCCGGCGCCGACCAGTTGCAGCCACATGGCCTTGCTCTTGGGATCGGGCAGCCGCCGCACTTGCGAGTTGTCGATCGTCTTGACGTGGAAGTAGACGTCCTCCATCGGCAATGGATGGAAGGCGGTCGGGCGCTTCGACAGGCCCGCGCGTACCGAACGGCTCGCCGGCACGCCGTCGTAGACGAAGCCACGCGCACGGCCAGTCGATGCCCGGCCGGTAGATGGCCAGCCAGCCGATGTACGGCGGGCGGATGGACCTCTGCCCCGGCCTTCTGCAAATCGGCTTTCTGACGCGTTGGAATCGAACTCGATGACGCCGGCGGGACTCGCTCCCCTCGACAAACGCGGTTCCACTAGTTGAGCGAGAGCCATGTCTCCTCGGTCCTTTCCGCGGCGCGCAGCTTGGCGCTGCGGCTGGCCGGGTTTTCCTCGAGTTCGGACTCGCCGGGCCGTACGACCCGCCGCGTCAAGATCGTCAGCATGTCCCGCGCGGCCCACAGCCGAAACGACTGCTTCACCCGCCGGTCTTCATGCGAGTGGAAGCTGATGACGACGAAGCGCCCTCCAGGCGAGAGAAGCTGCGGCGAGTCTTCGAGGAGTCGCTCCAGCTCTTCCAACTCGCCGTTCACGGCAATGCGCAGAGCTTGGAAGGTCCTCGTGGCCGGATGAATCCGCCAACGAGTCGTTCGGGGAACGGCCTTTCTCACGACGTCGGCCAGATGGACGGTATCGCGAATGGGCCGCCCCCAAACGATGGCTTTAGCGATTCTTCGGCTTCGCCGTTCGTCACCGAATTCGTATATCAAGTTGGCCAGGCTCTTCTCGTCGTAGTGATTGACGATATGCTCGGCCGTCAACTCCTGGCTCTGGTCCATGCGCATGTCAAGCGGGCCTTCGCGTTGGAAACTGAAGCCCCGCTCGGCCGCTTCGAATTGCCCCCTCGACAAGCCCAGGTCGGCCACAATGCCCTGCACCGGGCAGGCTTCCCCTACGATGTCGGCAATGGCTCCGTAGCTGTCGCGCACCAAAGTTACCTTGTCCCGATAGGCGTGAAGACGCCCTCGGGCCGACTCCATCGCGTCGGCGTCCCGGTCGATCGCGATGAGCCGGCCCGAGTGGAGGCGTGCCAGTATCGCCTCTGCGTAACGGCTCTCACCCAACGTGCAATCCACATAAGTCCCGGCTGAATCGATCTTGAGATACTCCAAAACCTGGGGCAGTAGAACCGGATAGTGCGCCAATCACTACACTCCCAGGTTGGCGGCATGCTGTAGGTCCTCGGCCGTCAATTGATTCGCCTTGGCGGACTCGTCGAACTTGTCGGCGGTCAAAACAATCATGTGATTGGACTGCCATAGAATCTTGACTTCGCCCCTCATGCCCGCGGCTTCCCGCAAAACCGCGGGCACAAGGATGCGGCCTTGGTTGTCCAAGGTCTCTTCTGCCCCAAACCGATTTGCCTGGAACAGAATCTTGTCCTTCACGACGCCGTCAGACTCCTTGCCCTCCGGCGATTTTTCAGATAACCTAGCTTCAACGGCTTCCCACTCGCGAAGAGGAAACAACTTCGCGCGAGCGCCGTCAAGGCTGGTGATGAAGATGGTGGCGTCCCGATATTGCTCCTCGAGTTTTTGGCGGACCAGGGCGGGCAGCTTGAGTCTGCCTTTTTCGTCCACCCGCCCGGTCTGTATGCCTCTGAACATGCTTGAAGACCGCTATCGCCTGAGGAGGAACGATTCGGGTCAACCACTTTGGTCCAATTTTGGCTACTATTAACCACTACTGACCACTGCAAGGATCGCCGATTCCGAGCCGTTTGTCAAGCGTTATCTTCAAAAAAATGTTTGGGTTACGACCTGCACCCCAGATATTGTAGCGTCTGTGGCGACACCACTATATCTAGGGCATCGAGTGCCAAGTTGTTGTAACAATGGGTCGTGCAGGCATGAGCTGAGGACTCGGCCTCAGAAGCCCCGCGGACCCCTTCCGACCACTCTATCGGTTCGGCTGGGGTCGGATGAGCCACGGTGACCTAAGCCACAGCCAAGGCTCATCCAAACTCCGCCTACGGGCGGGCAAGGGCGGGAACGTCTCCAAGCTGTTCGACGGTCTGGAGAGTTCTCAAGCTAAGCTTTCGAAGACCGGTCGGCAGGCGTGAAGGGAACCAGCGAGTTGAATCGGAAGCACTGGGACGCGCTTGTCCCGGTTCACGCCGCGAGCCGGTTCTACGACGTAGACGGGTTTCGTGCAGGAGCCTCGAGCCTGCACAGTATCGAAACCGAGGCTGTAGGGTGCGTCGCCGGGAAGTCGCTGCTCCATCTGCAGTGCCACTTCGGGTTGGATACGTTGAGTTGGGCTCGGTTGGGAGCGGACGTGGTGGGTGTCGATTTCTCTGCGGCCTCGGTGGCACAGGCCAGGGAATTGGCGGAGGCGACCGGTTTAGCCTCGCGCGCCACCTTTGTTCAGCACGATGTGCTGGATTTAAGATCGGTGCTGGACCGCGAGTTCGACATCGTGTTCACGTCCAACGGGACAATCACTTGGCTGCCGGATCTTGAAATGTGGGGTCGAGCTGTCGTGCAATCGTTGCAGCCGGACGGCTTCTTCTTCATTGTCGACAGTCATCCGACCTCCTATCTATTTGAAGCCGACAAGGACGGTCGGCTCGCCCGGCAATACGACTACTTTCATCGGGACAAGGCGCTTCGACTAGCACCGCAGCAGGATTACGCCGACCCCGGTCACACGACCCTCGCAGCCGAGGCGTGGATCTGGTCTCTATCAGATGTCTTCGGGGCTCTGGAGGGTGCGGGACTTGTTGTTTATGAGTTCAAGGAGTACCCGCGAACCGTGTACAAGCAATTCCCTCAAATGCGCGAAACGAGCGACGGTTACTGGGAGCTACCGGCCGAGGAGCTGGATCTGCCGCTGTTGTTTTCGCTCAAGGCGCGGCGGGCGGGAGGAACAGAGCAGCGCCTCTAGATGGGCCGCCGCGGTGACCGACGGCGCTTACGAACTTGGCTTTCTTGCTACCGGCGGTGGCGGCCGACCCCGCCTTGTCACGCAGCGTAGGGCGAGGGGTCAGCCGCTCCCATCGCGGTCCGCGTAGCGCTTGAGAATGAGCGCCCCGTTGGTGCCACCGAAACCGAAGGAGTTCGTCAACACGTACTCCATCTCCATGGCCCGCGCCTGATTGGGAACGAAGTCGAGATTGCATTCGGGCTCGGGGTTGAAGTGGTTCATGGTCGGAGGAGCAACCTGATCACGTAGCGCCAAGGCTACGATACCGGCCTCGAGTCCTCCCGCACCTCCTAGCAGGTGCCCGGTCATCGATTTGGTCGAGCTTACAGCCAGTTTGTAAGCGTGATCGCCAAACGTTTTCTTGATGGCCTCCGACTCGACTCGATCACCCACCGGGGTCGAGGTTCCATGCGCATTGATGTAACTGATCTGCTCAGGCGAGATCCCGGCGTCCTGGATGGCATTCATCATCACGCGGCAAGCGCCCTCTCCATCCTCGGAAGGGGAAGTAATATGGTGGGCGTCACCGCTCATGCCGTAACCGACGAGCTCGGCCAGAATCGGCGCGCCCCGCCGCACGGCAAAATCAAGGCCCTCCAAAACGAGGATTCCGGCTCCTTCCCCGACGATGAAACCGTCCCTCTCGGTGTCCCAGGGGCGGGAGGCGTGCGCGGGATTATCGTTGCGGGTCGAGAGGGCCTTCATCGACGCAAAGCCCCCGATACCCATCGGCGTGATGGCCGCCTCGGTGCCACCACAAATCATTACGTCCGCGTCGTCGCGTGCGATGATGCGAAACGAGTCCCCCACCGCGTGCGCGCCCGTCGTACAGGCCGTCGCGGTGGCGGAATTGGGACCCTTGGCGCCGGTCCGGATCGACACCTGGCCCGCGGCCAAATTCACGATACTGCCAGGGATAAAAAAGGGCGAGATCCTGCCCGGCCCACCCTCCAGCATCGCGCGGTGCTCCCGTTCGATAACGTCGAACCCGCCGATGCCGCTGCCAATATGGACCCCCACTCGCTCGGCGACGGCAGGGGTAATCGCAAGCCGTGAAGCTTTGAGAGCGAACTCCGCGCCGGCGATCGCAAAAAAGATGAATCGCCCCATCTTCTTGAGGTCCCTCTTGCCCACATAGTCGAGGGGATCGAAGCGCTTCACTTCGCCGGCGATCCGACAGGGGAAGCCCTCGGGGTCAAACAGTGTGATGGGGCCGATGCCGTTGCGGCCTTCGCGAAGGGCTTGCCAGGTCTCTTCCGTTCCGATCCCCACCGGAGACAGCAGACCGACCCCGGTAACCACCACCCTTCGCGACAATCCAGTTCCCTCCTATCCGCCGCCAGTTACGAACGGCATTCACTTCTTCTTGACACCGCTTTCCACGTACTTGATGGCGTCGTCCACCGTTCTGATTTTTTCGGCCTGCTCGTCTGGGCTAAGGTCGACCCTGGTAATATCTGTCCCGGCAAGGCTGGCCGCACCTACGCTGAGCACCGGCCTCGAGATGTCGGCAAAAGTAGTCTAACCCAATAGGATTCATCCGACCTGTGGCTCGTTCAGCCATCTCGGTGGCCTTTGAAACTCCTCCGGAAGCTTCGTGTCCTTGTCTCCCCGTGCCGCGTTGATCTGCGGCTGACTAAGACCCTTGGCGGTGCTGAGGTCCGCTCCGGCGAGCTTCACCGCGACGAGAAACGTCCCGTGCAGGTTCGCACTCGCACCGTCTAATTTAGAGTCGTCCATCAGCCTGGCTAGCGCGACTTGCAGATTTCGGTCGCCATCTAACTGCATTCTAAGCCGGGATTTCGCCGCCGCATGTCGCCGAACAGCCAGTGGCTTCTCCTGCCGGAGCGGTGAACAGGATACGGAGAAAGTTCTCGCAGTGATCGATTGAGGTCGCGCGAGACCTCCACGGTAGCGGACCTAAATTAGGAATGGGAATGCGTGGCATTGTCCCGAGTTCGAGTGCGAAGCTGTGCTTTTAGAATCAATGCTTTAGCTCGTTAGTGTAGAGCATCTTCTTTGGGTCTTGTTGCAAATGCGGCTATGAAGTTTATTCCACGGTCAGGATATGGGTCTTTGACAGGCTCAATGCGAATCACCTGAAAGCCGGCATCCTGCAGGAGACGTTTGAGCTCAGACATCTCATAGTATCGGTAATACATCGACCCTACACCCTCTTGCCGTCTACCCCGGAAGTCTCCCTGACGCACAAATACGTAAAAGATCCCGCCTGGCTTCGACACACGACGTGCCTCTCGGAAAGCCTCTACAGGATTATCCACGTGATGGTAGATAGCATGGGCAAAAACCACATTTACCGACTCATCCACAAACGGTAGAGATGCCGCATCAAATTGTTGTAATTGATTATGGTCCACGCCGTTCCGTTGAGTCGTAAGCCGCAACATTTGTCTAGAATTATCTCCGCCGACTGCTAGAACGTTCGTTTGTTTCTGCCACCACGC
The DNA here is from genome assembly GCA_047516085.1 of Bryobacterales bacterium. Lineage (GTDB taxonomy): Bacteria > Acidobacteriota > Terriglobia > Bryobacterales > UBA6623 > JAKZVK01. Next base: position 4,141 of record JAKZVK010000787.1, on the reverse strand, counting down.
AAGAAACTTTCCATATCCTACTCCGACGTCAATGACACGGAGTGGCTCGTCAGCGGCGGGTTGATGTTCGCGTGCCATCCGAAGAACGTCACTGGCGAGTTGCTCCTCTAAGGGTTGGAGTGCAGGACCCCGCAATTGCATGAATGAACTTCCGTGCGTATCATACGCATCACGGGTGTCTTGAGATCTCTCAGACATTCAGAACCTAGGGGCGTAGCGTGCTACGCCCGTCTCCCAGTGTAACTATATTGTGCGAGTCGTTGAGCTCGTCCCCTAAATCGGCCAAGAGTGCGTTCTCCGCCTGCCTGAGGGTCGCAAGGAGATGGTCCGCCATCAGCAGCAAGAAGGATTCACGCAGGTATTGCCGCGCCTTCAGCACCGAAAGGCCGTTTTCTTTGCCCCAGTCCTCGTTGACGATGGCAGTGATACGAATCCCTGCGCGGTCACTGAGACGGCTTAGGAAGGTGTGAATGCGCTCCCCGTGGCATCCGGTGACCACATAGAAGTCATCCGCTCCCGCCTCCCGTGCGGAGCGAATGACTCGTTCGATCAAGGGGACCCCCAGAATGGGGATGAGCGGTTTGCTCTCACCCCTCTGCTGTAGCCGACCACCCTTCCCGGCCGCGATGATTAGACACTTCATGCGTCGAGTCTCAGTCAGGACCACTTCCCCGAAGCGGGACAGGCTCTCAACTTGCCCCGAAACCGGGCAGTTGGACTTCACCCGGAGGTACGACACGCCTGATGCTTGTTGCGTCTGTGGAGCGGCCAGAGATCGGTGCTGCCTACACTCCTGTCGCCTGTGAGCACCACAGCAAGGTAGGGGTAGCCTAGCACGTTTGCAAAGATCACGTGAGGACGAAGAGGTCGCGGTAGGGATGCCGGTTACCCGGCACCCCCCCCACACGGATCCGTACGTGCGCGTTGGCTCATACGGCTCCTACCTCGGATGAGGGCGGCGCGAACGCTGCCACGCAGCGCCTCACCTCACCGCACTCCGCCGAGCCCTCGTGACACAGCGACCCGCCTCTGCGGGCGGACCGTGCCAGGGCACGCCGACGTTCTCCTGGTCCGGGCCTTTCCCTCCCGATCCTCCGCCGCCGGTTACCTCACCTTGGTTCGGACCCTTCGTCAGTACTATGGCCCGGTCCGACTCCTCCGCGACGGACACGTGGGGCGTACGGCCTTGGCCTTCACCCACCGGCCTGCCGCAGGGGGCGCGGGACACGCAGGCAGGCAATCCGGCAGGCCGGTTTCACTGACTGTCGAGGTTGCGGCCCCCGGTTCACAAGGACTGGCAGGAACCCCAACAATCTGCGCTTCGCCCGCCTGTTGCTTTCTGGTATCTTGAACAGCGTTGCACGTCGTTAGCGAAGACCATTCGATCAATAAAGACCCGCGCGAGCGCGTGAAGTATATCGGCTTCACCGTCACGGTCGGGCTGTTTCTGCTGCTCAACGCCACCGGTCTGTTCCGCTACATCCTGGGCATCGATACAGCGATCATCCTGACGCTGTTGGCCGGGTACAAGACCTTCCAACGTGCCATCGGCGAGCTACTCGAGAAGCGCATCTCGGCCGACTTGGCGATCTGCATCGCCGCGGTGGCGGCGCTGTCCGTCGGCGAGTACCTGGTCGCCGCCGAGGCCATGTTCATCATGCTGGTGGGCGAGGGCCTCGAAGCCTACGCCGCCGGACGGACCGAAGCCGCCATCCACAAGTTCGTCGAGCGCCTGCCCCGCCGAGCGCGCGTGCTGCGTGAGGGCGAGGAGATGGAAGTGTCCGTCGAGGAGTTGACGCCCGGCGACCTCGTTGTGGTCCGCGCCGGCGAGCGTATCTCGGCCGACGGGTTGATCGAAACGGGCCAATCGAGCGTCGACGAGAGCCCCATCACGGGCGAGTCGGTTCCGCGCGACAAGGCCGAGGGCGACGAGGTCTACTCGGGTACGCTCAACGGCCACGGCCTGCTTCACATCCGCGTGACGCACGCCGGCGAAGACAGCACGCTGGCGCGGGTGGTGCACCTGGTCGAGGAAGCGAAGACCCGCAAAGCGCCGGTCGTCCGCCAGGCCGACCGCTACGCGCGCTACTTCCTGCCGGCGCTGCTGCTGGCGGCGGGCGCCACCTATTACTTCACGGCCGACTGGCTGCGTTTGGTGGCGGTGTTGATCGTGGGCTGCCCGTGCGCGCTGATCCTGGCGACACCGGCGGCAATGGTGGCGGGCATCGGCGGGTTGGCGCGGCGCGGCATTCTCGTGCGCGGCGGATCGATTCTGCAAGCCGGCGCCGCCGTCGATACGGTCGTGTTCGACAAGACCGGCACCTTGACCACGGGACGCTTCCGGATCGTCAAGACCCTCGCCGCCGAGGGCTACAGCGAGCAGCAGGTCCTCTCGCTGGGGGCTTCGGCCGAAAGCGGCTCGGACCACCCTCTATCGAAAGTCATCGTCGAGTCGGCCCGCGAACAGGGTATCGAGTTCGAGACGTCGAGCGATGCGCAAATCCTCCCCGGACGCGGCGCGCAGAGTCTCGTCGGCGGCCGCGTGATTCGCGCCGGCAGCGAGGCGTTTTTGAGCGAAAGCGGCATTGGCGGCGGGAAGCCCTACCTCGAAGAAGCGGACCGTGCGGGAGCGACCGCGGTGCTGGTGTCGTCCGACCACGAGTTGGCCGGCGCTATTCTGCTGCGCGATTCGCCGCGAGAGGGCGCCGTGGAGGCGGTGCACGCGCTGGAGCACATGGGAATCCAACGGGTGATCTTGCTGACGGGTGACCGCCAGCGAGCCGCCGAGGCGGTCGCGCGCGAGGTCGGCATCGCGAACGTCGAAGCCGGGCTACTGCCGGAGGAGAAGCTCGCGCGCATCCGGCAACTGCAGTCCGAGGGCCGCAAGGTAGCCATGGTCGGCGACGGCGTCAACGATGCCCCGGCACTGGCGGCAGCGGACGTGGGCGTCGCGGTCGTGGGCTCGGGCGCCGACATCGCCGCGGAGGCCGCGGACGTTGTCGACCTCAACAAGACCCTCGAGAAACTGCCCCGGCTGCTGCAAGTGAGCCGTCACGCGGTGACGATCGTCTGGCAGAACATCATCATCTTCGCGGGCATCGTCAACGTGGTGGCGGTGGTGGCCGCGGGGCGCGGCTTGCTGGGGCCGATCGGCGCGGCGGTGGTGCACCAGATCGCTTCGTTGCTGGTCATGGTCAACTCGTTGCGCCTGTTGCGGGTCGAGCGGACGCGCGGCAAGCGGAGCCGCGTGGCGAGGCTCCTCGACCGCACGCCGCTCACGACCTGGTGGCACGACTTCACCCATTGGCTCGGCCACCTCGACCCGGCCTCCGGCTTTGCCTGGTTGTGGGAGCGCCGGCGCGGGCTGGTGAAACCGGCGCTCACCGCGGCGGCGGCGCTGTGGGTGCTCAGCGGAGTCTACGAGCTGCAGCCCGGCGAGGTCGGCATCATCACGCGCTTCGGACGCCGCATCGAGCCGGACCGGCAGCCGGGTCTGCACTACAAGTTCCCTGCCCCGATCGAAAGCCTCACGCGCCTCGCGAATCTCCGCGTGCGAACGGTCGAGGTGGGCTTCCGCACGATCTTGGCGTCCGAGGAAGAAGGCGCTACGGGTGAATTCTTCGAGCCGCCGGCCTACGAGTGGAACGCGCAGCATCGCATGGGGCGCTTCGAGCGCAAGCCGGACGAAGCTCTCATGCTGACCGGCGATCAGAACATGATCGAGATGACCGCCGTCGTCCATTACGACCTCGAGCGTCCCCACGCGTTCGTCTTCGAGCAGCTCGATGCCGAAACGACGCTGAAGGTCGCCGCTGAGTCGGTCATTCAGCGCATCGTCAATTCCACGCCGCTCGACGACCTGCTCACCACGCGCCGCCGCGCCCTCGAGCAACAAGCCGCCGACACGCTCAACGACCGCCTCGAGAGCTACCGGACGGGTGCGCGGGTGTTGCAGGTGCGGTTTCAGGACGTCCACCCGTCGGTCGAGGTGGTAGACGCGTTCCGTGAGGTGGCCGGCGCGCTGGAAGAGAAGAGCCGCCGCATCAACGCCGCCGAGGGGTATCGAAACGAGCAGATTGCGTTGGCTCGGGGGCAAGCGGGCGCTCGCGTGACGAACGCCGAGGCCTTTGCCGTGGGACGG
>JAKZVK010000786.1:0-5636 GCA_047516085.1 Bryobacterales bacterium | reverse complement strand
CGCAACGCACCGCCTCGCCGCGAGCCGCCAGGCGGCCCAGGCGCTATTTGGGGCCGATTGGGAGAGCCGTCCCGCCCTCGATCTTCTCTACTACGGCTGCGACCTCGCGCCCTTCCACTCGCCGGTCGACCGGACAGCCCTCCGCGAAAGCTTGGGGCTCGCGCCGGGTGACACGATCATCGGCCACGTGGGCCGCTTTTGCGAACCGAAGAACCACGGGTTCTTTGTGGACGTGGCTGCTGAAGTGGCCAGGCAACAGCCGGCGGCTCGCTTTCTGCTGGTCGGCGATGGTCCGTTGCGGCCGGCGATCGAGGAGAAGGTCTCTCGGCTGGGCCTGGCCGAGCGCTTCGTTTTCGTGGGGTTGCGCACGGACGTCGCGCAACTGATGCTCGGCGCGATCGATGTGCTGTTGTTCCCGTCGTTGTGGGAGGGCCTGCCGATGACAACGATTGAATCGCAAGCCGCCGGCCTGCCCTGTGTTGCTTCGCCGGCCGTGCCGGAGGAGTCGGTGGTGGCGCCCGGGCTCATTCGCCATGTCGATCTCGCGGAGCCGCCGGCGGTGTGGGCGCGGGCGGTTCTCGATGCGGCAGGCCGCGAGGTCATCTCGCAGCCCGAGGCTCTCGCTTTGGTCGAAAAAAGCCGATTTAACATTCGGAGTAGCGTGTCTGCTCTCGAGCGGGTTTATCTCGAAACGACCGGATCGACGCCGGAGAAGGACCTTCAACTTGCCTGCCAAGCCATCTAGACCACAAACCTATCTCGTCACCGGAGGCGCCGGGTTCATCGGCTCGCACCTGATCGAGTCCCTGCTGGCCGAGGGACATCGCGTGCTGGCCATCGACGATCTCTCGACCGGGCGCAGCGACAACCTGACGACCGTCGCCGCGCATCCGAATTTCCACTTCGCGCGGGCGACCATCACCGATGCGTTGGTGCTCGACCGCCTGACTTCGGAAGCGGATGTGGTTATTCACCTCGCCGCGGCGGTCGGCGTGAAGCTGATCGTCGAGCATCCCGTGCGCACGATCGAGACCAACGTCACCGGCACCGACCACGTGCTGCGCGCAGACTTGCGCTACAACTGCCGCGTTCTGGTCGCGAGCACCTCGGAGGTGTACGGGAAGGGAAGTAAGATCCCGTTTGCCGAGGACGATGACGTGTTGCTCGGCGCGACGCAGAAGAGCCGCTGGTCGTACGCCGCGAGCAAGATGGTCGATGAATTCCTGGCGCTGGCCTATCATGGCGAGTTCGGGTTGGCGACGACGGTGTTTCGTCTGTTCAATACCGTGGGCGCTCGCCAAAGCGGCCGCTATGGCATGGTGATTCCGCGTTTGGTCAGCCAGGCCCTCACCGGCGAACCCATCACGGTCTACGGCGACGGCACACAGAGCCGGTGTTTTTGTGACGTCCGCGACGTGGTCGAAGCCATCATCGGCTTGGCGCAGCACCCCGGCGCCACGGGCAAGGTTTTCAACATTGGCGGCGTCGAGGAGATTTCGATGCGGCAACTGGCCGAGCGCATTCGCGCGAAGGCCGGTAGTAGCTCAACGATTCTCTCCGTGCCGTACGAGAAAGCCTATGCGCCGGGTTTTGAAGACATGATGCGCCGTGTGCCGGATACGTCGCGGATTCAGTTGCTGCTGGGTTGGCAACCGACGCGGTCCCTCGACGACATTCTCCACAGCGTGATCGACGACCAGAAGGGTAGGCGGCCCGCTGGCGTTCCGGTGTCCAGCCAGCCGGTCAGCGTGGGGTTGGAGCAAAGGAGCGGCTAGCTAAGTTCGGCAGCTTCGGGGCCGCAACAGAGCCGCGGACGGAAGTCCGCGGTCCCGCATATCGCCCCCCGGTTCCTATGTTTTGTCGGGTTGCCGCAACTTACAGACGTACGATGTGAGGGTCAGCCAGGCCGCGCAGGCGGTTGCGGGTATCGACCACGAGCTTCGCGACCCGAACGAGCCCGCAGTAATCGAGATCGGAATGGTCAGTCACGATGAGACAACAATCCGCGCGTGCCGCCGAGACTTCGAGGGGTTCGTGACGCAGTGTCGTCCCGCCCAGCCGTAGCTCTTTCACGAACGGATCGGTATAGCTCAGCACCGCCCCGCGCTCGGCGAGGAGCCCCATGATGTCGATGGCCGGCGACTCTCGCACGTCGCCGACGTCGCGCTTGTAGGCCACGCCCACGATGTGGACCCGTGAGCCCTTGACCGGTTTGGCCTGGTTGTTCAAAGCTTCCTGCACCTTGTTGACGACGTGGGCCGGCATCGAGCTGTTGATCTGTGCCGCCAATTCGATGAACCGCGAGTCGTGGCCCACCTGCTTCGTCTTCCACGAGAGGTAGAAGGGGTCGACTGGGATGCAGTGCCCGCCGAGTCCGGGCCCGGGATAGAACGGCATAAAGCCGAACGGCTTCGTCGCCGCCGCCTCGATCACTTCCCATACGTCGATCTTCATGCGGCCGCACATGAGGGCCATTTCATTGGCGAGGCCGATGTTGATCATCCGGAACGTGTTCTCGAGCAGCTTGACCATCTCCGCCACGCGGCTCGAACTCACCGGCACGACTCTGTGCATCACTTGGGAGTAGAACAGCCTTCCCATCTCGGTGCAGTGCCGGGTCACGCCGCCGATCACCTTGGGAATGTTGCGCGTCGTGAACTGCCGGTTGCCGGGATCGACGCGTTCGGGCGAGAAGCACAGGAAGAAGTCCCGGCCCACCTTGAGGCCGGATTCCTCGATCATCGGCAAGATTAACTCCTCGGTGGTCCCCGGGTAGGTAGTGGACTCGAGGATGATCAGCATCCCCGGATGCAGGCTGCGTTGCAGCGCCTTGGCGGCTGCGATGACGTAGCTCATGTCGGGGTCTTTGGTCTTGCGCAACGGAGTGGGCACGCAAACGCTGACGCAATCGCATTCGGCCAGCACCGTATCGTCAGCCGAGGCCTTCAGCTTGCCGGACTCACCCGCCTCGCGAAGAGCCGCCGATTCGACATCGCCGATGTACGATACCCCTTGGCTGACGCGGCCGACCTTCTCCGAATCCCGGTCGATGCCGTTTACGGTAAAACCGGCCTGAACCAACTCCAGCGCCAGCGGCAGCCCCACATAGCCCAGGCCGATAACCCCGGCCCGCGCCTCGCGCGAGCGGATCTTGTGTTGCAGCCCCTCTTCGACCGAACGCAGCTTCGTCAGGCTGGATGCGGTTTGCATGACCTGATTCCTCGCAGACTGCGCGGCAACGGAGGGAAAACGGCGCGGCGTTGGGCAAGCCGAGCGGGCGCGGTCACTCGCAGTCACGAGACTACATCGTCCGGCAGGACGGTTGGCCTTAGTTCTACGGTCCTGCGACGGCGCAGCGGCCCAACACGGTCGCCACACGCGACTTCTCAGCGCGCCTGCTTGACCTCGCTGCGCCGCGAACCGAACATAAGGTCATGGGTCGTGCCCCGTTGCGATTGGTGACCGCGCTGTTGGCGACAGCCGGCTTGGCCCTGCTGGGCGGCTTGCCGCTGCCGGCCGCAACCGGGCTCGGCACCGCAACGCTCGACGAGGAACTGAAGGCGATCCGCACGACCGGGCTTGATCCGCAAAAGTGCTACCGCGTCCGAGACGTCTTCCTCGAGCGCGAGGACGCCAAGTTCTACTTCACCGACGGCTATCTGCTGTTCGCCGAGCCCTATCAAGACCGCACCATCGCGGCGCTGTTTCTCGCCATCGACCCGGTGGACGAGGGTGAAATCCTCGTCATCCCCCCGACCAACCGGGAACGGAAGTCGGTGTCGCGCTTCACAGGCGAGCCCATCCTCAATCAGAAGTTCCGCACCGCCTTGATGCTCTTCTCCGACGATACCGGCGACGCGCTACGCACCTCGCTCGGCACGGCGTCGGTTGCGACGCTCGACCCTGCGCGCGGCGCCGAGTTGGCCCGGCGATGGACGCCGGTGATGCAGAACCTGCTCGACTTGCTGGCCGTGCGCGTGCTCTTCGACGCCACTTCGGCCTGGGACCCGGCGCATGGGTTCTTCGCCGCCATCATCAGTGGCGGCCCCAAGGGACGGTTCGAGGTTGTGATCGATCCTCACGTCGAAGAGCAGATGTCGGTGGGACAGAGCGTGTGGCGCGACGGACGCAACTACTACGAAACCTGGTGCCGCTTCCCCGGCAGGAGCTTCCGCGACGGCACCAGGAAACAAGCGCTCGACGACAGCCGGCTCGACAACTATTACATCGAGTCGCGCCTCGATCCCGACCTGACGATGCAGGTGGTGGCCAAGGCCGACTTCGTTCCGAACTCGACCTCGCAACGGGGGTTCGGCTTCGAGCTTTCCGAGCGATTGAAGGTGGAGAAGCTGTTGCTCGACGGCGAGCCGCTGGAGTTCGTCCAGGTGCGCGGCCCGAATTCGAGTCATGCGCGGCAACGAAGCAACGATCTCGTTGCGTTCGTCCTGCCGCAGCCGCCCGCGCCGGGCGCTCGCCACAAGATCGAGTTCCACTACAAGGGCAAGGTCATCAACCACGCCGGCGATGGCGTGTACTACGTCGGCAGCCGCGGCTCGTGGTATCCGCGGCGTCCGGCACAGTTCACCAACTACGAGTTGGTGTTTCACCATCCCGACGACCTCGACCTGGTGGCGACGGGTGAGTTGATCGAAAGCTCCCGCGAGGCCGGGTTGCGGACGTCGCGATTCCGGGCCGCGTCGCCGATCCGCCTCGCCGGGTTCAACCTGGGCCGCTATGAGCGGGTGTCGCGGGAGGTGGGCGAGCACACGCTGGAAGTCTGTGCCAATCGTGGCGTGGAAGACCGGTTGCAGCCCAGGCCGCGGATGGTGCTGGTGCCTACTCCCGAACCCGGTCGCCGTTCGCGCCGCACCATCACGTCGACTTCCTCACTCATTACGAAAAAGGACTCGCCCAGCCCGCCCAGCCCCGCCGACCGGCTCGACCTGGTTGCCGACCGCACCGCCGCGGCGTTCTCGTACTTTCTCGAGCGTCTTGGCCCGCCGCCGACGAAGAAGATCGTGATCTCGCCGATCCCCGGCGACTTCGGCCAGGGCTTCCCAGGGTTGGTGTACGCGTCGACGCTGAGCTACTTCCAAGCGCAGGACGCGCCGCTCAAGAATCTGACGCCCGCGCAAAAACTCTTCTATCAAGAGATCCTGCCCGCGCACGAAATTTCGCACCAGTGGTGGGGCAACGTGCTGGCGATCCAATCGTTGAGTGACGACTGGCTGATGGAGGGGCTGGCAACCTATTCGGCTCTGCTCTACCTCGAGCATCGCCACGGACGCGAGGTTATGGACACCGTACTCGCGGGGTACCGGACCGCCCTGCTGGCCCGCAACGACCAAGGCGAGCCGGTGGACAGCGCCGGGCCGGTGGTGCTGGGACACCGCCTGCGCTCTTCGCAGTTTCCCGATGCCGCTCGCGTGCTCGTGTACGAAAAGGGCGCGTGGATCGTGCACATGCTGCGGGGCGCCATGGGAGATGAAGGATTCTTCCAGCTTCTTCGCGAGCTTTGCACGAAGTATCGGCAGCAGAGATTGAGTACCGAAGAGTTTCGAGCCGAGGCCGCGCGCTTCCTGCCGGCGTCGTATCCCGACGCCGAGTTGCGCGAGTTCTTCGAGCAGTGGGTTTAC
>JAKZVK010000785.1:0-2859 GCA_047516085.1 Bryobacterales bacterium | reverse complement strand
GGTGCTGCAAGTGGCCAAAGACCGCGGCTTCGACGGCTGGGTCTCGATGGAAGTGTTCGACTTCGCGCCCGGCGCCGACCGGATGATCAACGAATCGATGGCTTACCTGCGTGACGAAATCGCGCAGCTCGCTTGAAACCGGCAACGGCACGGGTCGAAATGTAGGGGCACGGCATGCCGTGCCCGCCAGCCCGGCCAGCCCCAATCGTCTCGGCGAACAACTCACTTGCACCCGTGGCCGCTAAGGTCGGGGTCGTTCGGTCCCCGCCCTCGTTGCGTAGGCCGAACAGGTGGGCACAGCATGCTGTGCCCCTACATTTCGATCTGGTGCTGTTCGGCGTTTCGCTACGCCCCACCAGGGCCGGCCGATAAGGGTTGGGTGGATGCACTTGCTCTCGCCCCCGCAATCGCCCTTGAACAGCACAATGACCCTGCCCGGCTGATGGCCGGCCTGCTCGACGGGCTGGTCCGCATGCTTCGCGCCGGGCATGAACCCTCGCCCTATCTTCTGATGCGGCTGACCGACGGACGCGTAAGAGCCGTCCGCCTAGCTGGGCAGGACGCGGCGCCGGCCCTCACGCAGACCCAGAACGAATACGGCCCAGCATCATTCGCCTTCCAAGTGGGTGTGGAGATAGGCGTCGATCACTCGGCTTCTCATTTGCGCGCCGAGGTCAGGAATCTACTCAGACAGGGTCCGGCCGCGGTGGAACAGGAGATGATCCGCGACGGGGCCGAAGCGCGACCGATCGGCGCCCCGCGATGGCTCACACAACCGGAGGCCCCGTCTCAATCCGCCGTCGAGTCGAGAAACGCCGTGATCTTCGCCGCGTCGTTAGGCATGACCACGGGAGGGTTGCCGAACGTCGACTTGAGTTTACTGCCGTCGGGCGCTTCGAGCTGCCCTGTGTGGTAGCGATAGACGTAATCGGGGTCCTTCAATACATGGCCGGTCAGTATGGCCACCACTTCCTCGTCGGAGCCAATCACGCCCTGGGCGGTGAGCTTGCGCACCCCCGCCAGACTCGCCGCCGACGCAGGCTCGCACCCGATGCCGCAGCGTCCGATGACGGCCTTGGCGTCGGCGATCTCCTGCTCGGTGACTTGCTCGACCCGTCCGCCGCTGGTCTCGATCTCGTGGAGCGCCTTCTCCCACGACACCGGGGCCCCGATGCGGATGGCCGTCGCCAGCGTCTCGGGGTTCTCGACGTTGCGGATCGTGCCGCGGCCCTCGCGATGGAATAGCTCATACAGCGGTGATGCGCCTTCCGCTTGCACGACCGCGACCTTCGGCAGCCGGTCGATGATGCCGACCTGCTTCAACTCGCGCAGCGCTTTGCCGAGCGCCGACACATTGCCCAAGTTGCCCCCCGGCAGCACGATCCAATCCGGCACGCGCCAGCCCCGTTGGTCGAGCATCTCAATCACAATCGTCTTCTGCCCTTCGATGCGGAACGGGTTGATCGAGTTAAGCAGGTAGAGGCCCGACTGCTCGGCCAACTCTCGCACGAGCGCTAGGATCTGGTCGAAGTTCGCCTCCACCTGGATCGTCAACGCTCCGTACTCGAGCGCCTGCGCCAGCTTGCCGTAGGCGATATTGCCATGCGGAATGAAGATGATCGCGCGCATCCCGCCGACCGCCGCGTAAGCCGCCATCGAGGCAGAGGTGTTGCCGGTCGAGACACAGGCCACGCGGTGCATGCCGAGCTTGCGCGCCTGGGACGCTCCGGCCGTCATCCCGTTGTCTTTGAACGACGCGGTCGGGTTGTAGCCCTGGTGCTTGAACTGAATGAAGTCGAGCCCGGCGTAGGCGGCGGCGCGCGGCGCATCGAACAGAGGCGTGTTGCCCTCTTGCAGCGTGACGACGTGCGAGGGATCGTCGAGAAACGGAAACATCTCGCGGTAGCGCCAAACACCACTGACGTCGAGCGGCTCGCGGCTCTGCCGCCGCGCCTGCCACACCTCCACGAGCCCCGAGGGGTCGAGCTGTCCGAAGTCGTAGCGCACCTCGAGCAGACCGCCGCACGAGCATTGGTAGACCACCTCGTCAAGGCGGTAGCGTTTGCCGCAGTCGGGCGTGAAGCAGACGAGTTCGGCCTTCATTCGATGTGTATGATCCAGTCCCGAGGGACTCAGGTCCATAGTAGCAGCGGCCCGTTTCTCGCAAAGGCGCGAAGAGCCGCCAAGAACGCAAAGAAGGTCTTACATTGGATTTCTCTTGGCGGCTTCGCGGTCCTTTGCGCCTTTGCGAGAAATCCGGTCATTTGCCCGGTTTCGTATCATGGTTGTGCCCCCGATGTTGACCCCTCGACGCTTCCTCTTCCGTTCGCTCAGCCACTATCGCGGCATTCACCTCTCGGTCGCTCTGGGCGTCGCGGTGGGAACGGCCGTGCTCTCCGGCGCGCTGCTGGTGGGCGACTCGGTACGCGGCAGCCTGCGCGACCTGACCCTCGACCGGCTCGGCGCCATCGACCATGCGATGGTCACCGACCGCTACTTCCGCGAGGACTTGGCTAAAGACCTCGCCGAGGCCACCAACTTCGCCTACGCCTTCGACCGCGCTGCCCCGGCCGTCCTGATTCGCGGCAGTGTCGAGGCGGCCTCCTCGGGCGCGCGGGCGTCGCGTGTCAACATCCACGGCATCGACGAACGCTTCGCATCGTTTTACAAGGAACCGCTACCGCTGCCCAAGTCTCGCGAAGTCGTGCTGAATGAATCGCTGGCGCGTGAGGTCGGAGTCGCCGCCGGTGACAGCGTTCTGCTGCGCTTCCAAACCGACACGCTCGTCCCTAGCGAGTCGGTCATGGGACGCAAGGGCGGTAACGTCCGCACGCTGCGGCTGACGGTCGCCGCCGTCGT
>JAKZVK010000784.1:0-2714 GCA_047516085.1 Bryobacterales bacterium | reverse complement strand
GGCTACTACAACAACGGCGGCCCGTTTCGCGGCAGCCTTCGTCGTGTGGCGCCGGTCAAAGACGGCATGCTGCACTTCCCGCCGGACTTCGTCGTCCCGGCGCGACCCATGGTGGGTATCGTGCAGCTCGAGCCGCGCCTCAACCATCCCGGCGGCGCCTGGAACCATGGCGGCAACCTCGACCTGAACTCGGTGCAACCGGGCAGCACGGTCTATATTCGGGCGCAGCGTTACAAAGGCTTGCTGACCATCGGCGACACCCATGCCTACCAGGGCGACGGCGAGCTGACCGGCACGGGTGTCGAGATCGATACGACTGTGACGATCAAGGTCGAGCGTGGACCCGATTTCCCCAACGGCGGAGTCGTCGTCGAGACGGCGGATAAGTGGTACGCGACCGGTGTCGCCGCTGACTGGGAAACCGCGCTCAAGGTCGGCTGGACCGAGGCCGTGGCGTTGGTCCAGCACCTCCACGGCACGACCGCCGAACACGCCAACCGCATCGTCGGCACGATCGGTGATGCACTGCCGGGCTACGCCGCCGGCAAGCTCAACAACCGCGGCTTCCCGAACGACAGCGCCTACGTCACGCTGCAAATAGGCATCCCGAAATCGCTGCGGCGTACGGGGCAGCCGTTCAAGCCTTGATGCAGGGGCACAGGATGCTGGCTCGGCCCCGACTTCAACCAAGCGACCTGAACCAAGCGATTTGGATCAAGCGGAAGGATTCGGAATGGTTTGCGCGCCCGCGCGCCCACGTTCGCGCCAACGTGTTAGCTTCGTAGTCCGGCCACAATCCCTCGTGGTTCGAAGCCATCTAACTCTCTCATCAGGAGGATCTCATGGAACGAAGGAATTTCCTTGGGCGCTCGCTGGCGGGCGGCCTCGCCGCCGGCTCTGCCGCACAAGCCCAGCAACCGAAGCAGTTCTCCGAATCCGGTGGCGGCAGCTCGACCGACTGGCATGTCGAGGAAATCCACGTCGAGCGCAAACAGTCCGGCAAGCCCCACAAGGGCAAGATGCTGGCCGCCATCCAGCCGCACACCGACGACATCCCGATCTACGCCGGCGGCACCGTGCTCAAGCTCATCGACGAGGGCTACGAGGGCATCCTCATCAACATGTCAAACGATGAGATGGCCGGCCGTGGCGCCACCTTCGGGGAGGTCATTCGCAACAACGAACTCGATACGCGCGAGGTCGCAAGGCGCATGGGCCTGAAGGAAACGGTCTTCCTCAACTATCGCAACCACATCATGGATGGCGCACAGATGCTCGAGATGCGCGCGCGGCTGATTTTTCTGTTCCGCGTTTACAAGATCGACACCATCCTCGTCTACGACCCCTCGGGCCTCTACGAGCGCAACCCCGACCACTACACGACCGCCAAAGCCGTCGAGGCCGCCGCCTGGATGTGCGGGTCGAAGTGGGACTATCCCGAGCACTTCAAAGCCGGGCTCGAGCCGTACAGCGTCAAGGACCGCTACTACTTCTCGCGCGGTCCGCAGCTCACGAACCGCGTCGTCGATATCGGCGACTACATGGACAAGAAAGCGTGGGTCAACGTCGCGAACGTCACCCAGGGCCCGGCCGGCGACAACGGCGCACGGCTCCGCGCGCGGCTGGCCGCCGAGGGCAAGCGCCTGCCGTTGCTGGGCAACGACGATGACACCGCCAACGTGGAGTACACGAAGCACATCGCGCTACGCCGCGACCGCGAGCGCGGCCAGCGACACGGCCTCGAGTACGGCGAGTACTTCCACTACATCGCGCCGTCGCGATCGTATGGGGACCGCTATGTCGAAGAGAACGCCGTGCCGCTGTAGAACATAGAACACCGTGCCGTTGTAGCCCAGTGGGAGCACGCGTTCCCCGTCACAAACGGGCGTAATCGCTGTCGATCACTCTGGCTTGTAGGGGAGGGCCCCGCGTCCGCCCGCGCACCTGTAGTCCCAAGTCGTCGACCAAGCCGTCGGGAGGGCGCGGGGGCCCTCCCCTACGGTGGTATTGACGTTGCGCTTGGGAAGAAGATCCGCTCTTCCGCGGCCAGGATCTCAGCCTTATCCGGCGCCTGCTCTCGCTCCTCCGCCAGGTAGGAGCGAAAGGCGTCAGCGACCAGCAAGCGAGCGTCGGGCCCGTAGCTGCTCAGTTCGCTGTCGATCCAGTCGCCGGTGGCTTCCTGGCCGGCCTCCGAGCCCACAGCCGCCCGCGCTCGCGACTCGAACTCGGGGACGAAGTGCTCGCCGAAGTGACGCTTTCTTTCGAGCGAAACCAGGTCTGAGATGCGGTAGGCATAATCGGGAAGCTCGACGTCAACGATCGCCAGCATGTACTTCATGAACACGTTCGAGAACTCCTCGACGTCGCCATCGATCCGGCTACGCAGCGCTAGGAACTCTTCATCGGAAGCGTCGGGCCCGAGCGGGCCGGAAGGCTTCTCGATGTACACCTTGTTCTTCGGTTCGGTACCCGAAGGCCGGATGCTGGCTTTGAGGCCGCCTTCGAAGTGGAACGTCAGGAAGTTTCGTGCACTGCGGTCGGTCTCGGATTTGAACTCCCCATACTGGCGGGTGTCCCAGTAGTCGTTGAGCGTGGCGACCTTGAGTCCGGCGATCTCGGGCGGCGGATTGTCTCGCAACTCTTGCTGGATCCGCGCAATCGACGCCGTGCCCGCCGCCCCCTGCATGATCGTCGAGCGCAGGTAGTTGCGGTGG
>JAKZVK010000783.1:0-6627 GCA_047516085.1 Bryobacterales bacterium | reverse complement strand
ATCGTCGGAGCGAAACAGGGGCGTTCCACAGCACGCGCAACGATAAGTCCCCTCGATCTTGCAGTCGTTGTACTCGCCGGTGAACGGCGGCTCCGTGCCCTTCTCGCGGCAAACGTAGTACTGCTCGGATGTCAGCTCGGTCTTCCAGTTTTGTTCGCTTTTCTCGACTTTTTGCATGGCAGTTGATTGGACGCAACGGCTCGCGAAAAGATGCAAAATCTTACGGTGGGCTGGATGGGGCTTGGTTGGGTGGTAGGATGCATCCGCGTTGCGCCCAGAGGGAACCGCGGGTTCCCACCCGCGGCTCGGTTGCGTAGCTGGATGCCTCAACTTGCACTATGAGTTGCCGCGGGCCTTGCGGCAGTGTCAACTGTGAAATCCCCCGATTTCACAGCACGGGGACCTTGCTCTAGAGGAAACCGGTATGGCTCGAGGGTTCGTGCCGGACCGCTCCCTGACGGTCACGGCTCGGTTGGTTTGCGCTTCGCCCCGCCAGGTGGTGAAAGACGCAGGCTGGCACCTACTGACCGATGGTCACTCCCGAAGCAGGCGCAAGGCTTCTTCGAGGGCAGCCGGCTCCTTGTCGCCGATGTCGTCTCGTCGCTCTGACTCCAAGTCCCCTTCACCGGGCGCCAGGAAAAGGTTCGCCTCCAAGCCGTGCTGCTTGTTGTAGAGATCGAAGTAGCGGCCTTCGGACTCGTAGAGCGAGGCGTGGGTGCCTTGCTCAAGAATGCGGCCGTCTTCGATGACGAGAATCTGGTCGGCCTTGCGGATCGTCGAGAGACGGTGCGCGATAACGAACGTCGTACGGCCTCGCATCAGATACGACAGGCCCTCCTGAATCAGCGCTTCCGACTCGGAATCGAGGCTCGAGGTCGCCTCGTCGAGGATCAGAATGCGCGGATTTGCCAGAATCGCACGCGCGATCGAGACGCGCTGCCGCTGACCGCCCGAGAGCTTGATGCCGCGCTCGCCCACGATGGTTTCGTAGCGGTCGTCGAATTGCTCGGCAAACTCGTCCACCCGCGCCAAGCGGCAAGCGGCAAGGATCTCAGCATCGGCGGCATCGGGCCGCGCGAAGGCTACGTTCTCGCGGATCGTCCCCGCGAACAGAAACGTATCCTGCAACACGACACCGAGCTGCGAGCGGTAGGAGGCGAGTTGCACCGTCGCAAGGTCGATCCCGTCAACGCGGACGCACCCCTCAAAGGGCTTATAGAAGGCTGCCACCAGGCCGATGATCGTCGACTTGCCCGACCCGGATGCGCCGACGAGCGCAGTCACCGTCCCGGGCTTGGACTCAAAGGAAACGCCATGTAGAACCGTCTTGCTCCGCTCGTAGGCGAAGCTGACGTTCTCGAAGGTGATCTCGCCCTCGATCTTGCCTGTGGGGACGGAGCGCTCGGGATCCTCGTCTTCAGGACGCTCTTGAAGCACTTCGCGGGTGCGCTCCAGACCGGCCAGGGACTCAGTCAACTGTGTGCCGATACTTACCATCTGATAGAGGGGGGAAACGACAAAGAGCAGGATCGCGGTAAACGAGCCCAGTTCTCCCAATCCGAGCGAGCCCGAGAGGACCTCGCGGGTGCCAATATACATGATCAACGCACCGACAAACCCCATCACTACGGTCGCCGAAAGGCTGATCAAAGCGGTGCCCGTCAGCGTCTTGAGGATATTCGCCAGCAGCCTCCGGGCGCCCTCGGCGAAGACACTCGCCTCGGATGACTCCTGATGATATCCCTTGACGACGCGGGCGCCTCCGAGCGACTCGGTCAGCCGCCCGGTCAAGTCCGCCCTGATCTTGCTGCGCTCGCGAAAGATCGGCCGTAACGTCTTGAACGCGTACCAGAGCACGGCGACAAAACCCAGAATGATCACCAGCGCCGAAGCGGCGAGGGTCGGACTGATGGTGAAGAGCAGTATCAGAGCGATCACGACCGTGAGAATTCCGCCTGCGATCTCCACCAAGCCTGTCCCCACCAGATTGCGGATGCCATCGACGTCGCTCATGATGCGCGACACGAGAACGCCGGTTTTGGTGGCGTCATAGTAGGCGATGGGCAGGCGTCCGATATGCTGCTGTACCTTACAGCGCAGGTCCGCGATGATCCGATGCGCCGCCTTGGCGAGAAGCTGCGTCAGGGAAAATGAGGCGGCGCCCTGCACCAGCGTCGCGGCCAGCACCGCGAGCACAAGAGGAACCAGCAGATCCTCCTGCTTCCGCAAAATGACATCGTCGATCAAGAAACGGCTGGAGTACGGGAGCACGAACCCGGCAGCCTTACCGATGGCAATCAGCAGCAGCCCTAGTGCAATAGCGTTTCGCCGCGGCGCGATCAACTCCCACACCGCCGCCGTCAACGACTTGGCACGATCGCGCGTGAAAGGCTTTCTTTCCGTCTTCGCCATGCAGTTCCTCTTATGGTAAACGTTCCACCGGCGCGAGTTTCCGCACCCCCGGCCATCCGACACGCTCGGCCCGACGGGAAACGCCTGCGCGGACCCTCAAGAGACGGCCGGATGGTTTGCGTCACGAAACGGGCATGCGACACTCTCAGGCTCTTGTTCCCGGAGCGCTTGTTCCCGGAGTTGAGCGGAGGGCACGCAACGTGCTGCGATAATAGCTGCGATAATAGAGGAGCAGTGTGATTAACCACCCGTTTCTCCTGAACGCTGATTCGGGGGCGGGCGGGTGGTTTTGTTGGCCTTCATGGTCCCCGCTCCGGGGCTTCCACACTGCCTCAATTGAAGGTGAAAGGAGAACTTTTGGCAGATAGCCAGGCGGATGGAATCGTAACAACAATGCAAGATTTCGGAAAGCAGCCACTCAAGGTCAGAGAGACCGGCCACTACGAGGAGGAATACATTCGCGGGTTCGTCGAGAAGTGGGACGAACTGATCGACTGGCGAGCACGGGCCGAAGCGGAGGGGCAGTTTTTCATCGATCAACTCAAAAAAAGAGGAGCACGCAAGGTGCTCGATGTGGCCGTCGGCACGGGCTATCACTCGGTTCGACTGATTGAAGCGGGTTTCGACGTCGTCAGCGCGGACGGCAGTGCGCAGATGCTCTACAAGGCGTTCGAGAATGGCAAGAGTCGGGGGCACGTGCTGAGCACCACTCGAGCCGATTGGCGTTGGCTGAATCGCGATATTCACGGGCGCTTCGATGCCGTGGTGTGCTTGGGGAATTCATTTACCCACCTGTTTTCGGAAAACGACCGGCGCAAAGCGCTTGCGGAGTTCTATTCGGCGCTGCGGCACGACGGCGTGTTGATCCTCGATCAGCGCAACTACGACGCCATCATCGACCACGGCTATGACAGCAAGCACGTCTACTACTACTGCGGCGAAGACGTGTCGGTTCAGCCGACCCATGTGGATGAAGGGCTGGCGCGGTTTGAGTACAGATTCCCAGACGGCTCCCTATACCACTTGAACATGTATCCGCTACGCAAGAAATACACGCAGCGGCTGATGCGTGAGGTGGGTTTCCAACGGGTCGAGACCTATGGAGATTTTCAAGAGACGTATCGCGACAAGGACCCTGACTTTTTCGTTCACATTGCCGAGAAATTGTATTGCTCGGAAAGGGACGCGTAGGGTATGGCGACGGAAGCATCGGGCGCGGCAAAGACGGCGCGAGGATACTATAACAGCGATGACGCCGATGGTTTCTATTCGACGATCTGGGGCGGCGAGGATATTCACATCGGGCTCTATGAGTCGGAGGAGGATTCGATCTTCGACGCCAGTCGGCGGACGGTCGAGCGGATCGCTTTGCGGCTGGAGAATCCGGACGAGAGAACGCGCGTGCTCGATATCGGGTCCGGCTATGGCGGCGCCGCTCGTTTTCTGGCGCGCTCGTATGGGTGCCGTGTCTCGGCGCTGAATCTGAGCGATGTGGAGAATGAGACGGCCCGGCGCTTGAACAAGGAGCAAGGTCTCGATCAGCGGGTGGAAGTCGTTGACGGTAGCTTCCAGGAAATCCGGTATCCCGACAATACGTTTGACGCCGTGTGGTCACAGGACGCCCTATTGCACAGCGGTGACCGCATGCAGGTGATCGAGGAGGCCGCACGGGTGCTCAAACCGAGTGGGCAGTTCGTGTTTACCGACCCGATGCAGGCGGACGACTGTCCGGAGGGCGTGCTGCAGCCGATACTAGACCGTATTCATCTGGAAAGCTTGGGTTCGCCGGGGTTCTATCGGGAGGCCGCCGAGCAAGCGGGGTTGGAAGAAGTTGGCTTCGATGAATTGACGCCGCATCTTGTCACGCACTATGCACGCGTCCTCGAGGAAACGCAGAAGCGCGGCAACGAGCTTGAAGGAGCAGTAAGCCTCGAATACATCGAGCGGATGAAGAAGGGTCTGCAGTACTGGGTAGAGGGCGGCGAGAAGGGGTATTTGGATTGGGGGATCTTCGAGTTCAGAGCTGCTTAGTCCAGGCTAGAACCAGACACTCTCGGGCGCTGTGACAACAGAGGTAAGGGCGGCTACACTGCCCTTTTCCCGCGGCACGCTCAAAGTAGGGAGGTACCGGGTCCAATGCATCCTCGCCGGTTGTTCGTGGCCAGTTGCATCGCGCTGGTGACGACGTCGATGGTCTTTTCGGTTCGCGGGGATATCCTCGACGCGCTAGGCACGGACTTTCACCTCAACAAGCAGCAGACCGGCGTCGCGCTGATGCCCGCGTTCTGGGGCTTCACCTTGTCGATCTTCATCGGCGGCTCGCTGGTTGACTACTTCGGCATGCGCAAACTGCTGCTGCTTTCGAGCGGCGGCTACATCGTCGGGGTGCTGGCGATCTTGTTTGCCCCAACGCCGGCCGGCGCGGTGGCGCCCTATTACTCGGATCCCGGCTTCGTCATTCTTTACGCCGCGATGCTGACGCTGGGGCTCTCGCAAGGGCTCGTCGAGGGCGTCATCAATCCGCTGTGCGCCACTCTTTATCCGGACGACAAGACGCACCGGATGAACGTGCTGCATGCCTGGTGGCCCGGTGGGTTGATCATCGGCGGACTGCTGGCCTACGGCATCACCAAGTTGATGGCACTCGACGCGGGCGGCGTCGATGCCGCCACCGCCACCTTGGGCTGGAAGATCAAGTTGGGGACGTTGCTGGTTCCGGCGGTCATTTTCGGCATCATGATCCTGCGTCAGAAGTTCCCCGCCACCGAGCGCGTCGCGGCCGGTGTTTCCGGCAAGGAGATGCTACGCGAAGCCGTGCGGCCGATGTTCATTCTGTTCTGGGTGTGCATGTGGATGACGGCGTCGACGGAACTAGGTCCCGATCAGTGGGTGGGGTCACTGATCACGAACCTGATCGGCATGCAAGGCATCCTCATCCTGGTGTACACGGCGGGGATCATGTTCGTTCTGCGGTTCTTCGGCGGACCGCTGGCGCGCCGCTTCTCGCCCATGGGGCTGTTGACCCTCTCGGCCATTCTGTCGGCTATGGGGCTGTACGCGCTTAGTTCGGCAACGACCCCATTTGAGGCGTTCCTCGCCGCCACAATATTCGGCATCGGGAAGACCTACTTCTGGCCGGTTATGCTCGGCATCACGTCGGAACGGTTCCCGAAGGGTGGGGCGCTGCTGCTGGCTATCATGGGAGGCACCGGCAACCTGTCGGTGGCGTTCATCATCCCGATCATGGGCGGCTGGTATGACAGTTACGGTGCGGCGGCGGCGTTCCGCTACGTGGCTATCTTGCCGATGGTGTTGACCGTCATTTTCGGGGCGCTGTTCTTCCACTACCGTTCGCGGGGCGGGTACCAGGCCGTGAAGCTGGAATCGGCTGAAGGCGCCTAGCCGGATGGTCGAAGCGACTTTTGAACAAGAGCCTCAAGATTCGCCATGTCCGGGCGGGATGTGGCGTGAGCCTCCAGGCTTGCCGAGAACCGATTCCTCGGTTCTCGGGTCCACTGTGGAAGGCGCTGCTCGGTTGCTTGCGATCCTGAGTCCCGAAGAATCGAGATTCGGCAAGCCTGGAGGCTTACGCCACACATGAGGCTGGACGGCAAGGTCGCCGTCGTCACCGGCGGCGCGCATGGGATCGGCCGGGCGCTGTGCCTGCGGTTTGCCGCCGAAGGGGCGCAGGGTGTCGTCGTCGCTGACAAAGACGGCACAGCCGCCAAGGGCGTGGCCGCGCAGATTAGCGGCCTTGCCGTTACCACCGACGTCGCCCGCGAGGCCGACATCCTCAGTCTCGTTGAGCAGGCAACCAAACACTTCGGCCCGATTGATCTATTCTGCTAGAACGCCGGCATCATGGTCGAGGGCGGTGTCGAGACGTCCGACGACGAGTGGGATCGCATCTTCGACATCAACTTCAAAGCCCACCTTTACGCGGCCCGAGCTGTCGTCCCTGCCATGCTCCAACGGGGTGGGGGTTACCTGCTGCAGGTCGTCTCGGCCGCCGGCTTGCTGACGCAGATCGGTTCGGCGCCCTACTCCGTCACCAAGCACGCCGCGCTGTCGCTTGCCGAGTGGTTGGCGGTCACGTATGGCGACCAGGGCGTTACGGTGTCGTGCGTATGCCCCCAAGGCGTCCGCACGCGGCTGCTCGACGAAAGTGACTCCCGGTTCCTGAAAGAGAACGCCCTGGACCCCGAACACGTGGCC
>JAKZVK010000782.1:0-4683 GCA_047516085.1 Bryobacterales bacterium | reverse complement strand
CGCGGGCAGGTATCGGGCCGCGTTGTCGCACTGGCGCTGCGCGATCGCGAACGGATTGAGCTCTTCGTTCCTCTCTGGCTTGGCGGTCGAGCTTGTCATCATGTCGTACCTTTTTGGGCCATTTTATAGGCTTGCCGGGCTTGGCTTTGAATGTCGGACGGCAACTGGGCGAAGCACTCGTGGAAGCGTCTGGTGCGGCGGGACTTCACAGCCGGTCGGGGTCGAGCGGCTCAGCTTGGCCGACCAGATCCTCTGCGAGAGCCTCCCGAGCGAGATTGGCGAGCTGCCGCTGTGAGGTCTCGAACGACCGGGACCAGTGCCGCTCGGATTCGAGCTCGTCCATCAGCCATCGCGCGAAGGCGTCCTGCTCGTTGTCGGGCAACCGGGTGGCCTTCGCGAACGCCTTCTCGAGTAGATCTGTCACAAGCGCCACCTCCTGAGACGAGTGTGTCGCGTCAGAGAGCGCGACAGCGCCTCCAGCGCCGCTGCCCTCCTCACTACCTATCTCCCCTGTGAGCCTCTCCGGAACTCGTCATGGATGCGTAGCGGCGCGGCTGACCTGCCCCCGGCGACTGGTCCAGGTTGAAGGTTAGTGCATTGACGGTTTCTCCGCCAAGCTGGGTGGCCGGCGGAGCGTAGCGGAGCCGGGCGGCCAGGAAGCAAGCCCACCCGTCCGCGTGGGTTTCAGAACGCCGTCGCTGTAAACCGCTTCGGTCCTGTGGGGCATCGAAGGTCTCGATTCAGGATATGACCGGCCCGGTTTCGGACGCAAGCAGGGGCGTCCTCCTGTTGTTTCGCGTGCTCAGTACGACGCAGAGTCACTGTACCTGTTTTGTACCTGGACCTCGGCTTTTGAGCGTTTCTCGCGAATCTGGCGTTTCGGTTTTCCTAAAGTATTAGGAAATACGGACTTCTGGGCGGATCGACTCCCGCCGCCTCCACCAGCCTTCGCTCGCCGGTATGCTGAGCGAGCTTCGGCTGGCGAGCCATAGCAGCCGATGGTCACGACTATCGGCGAAAGCTGCCCGCCATAGCCTTGGCGACGGCGGGCCCAGCGAGCTTCGGCAGGCGCCTTGCACGTTGCACGTGCGTGGCCGGTCGCAACATTGACGAACACGAACTCGAGAACTTTCCCCATCTAGATGCGGTTCGGTTCGTCCGCTACGACGCACTCGATACACTTAGAGACAAGATTTCAGACCAGTCATCGCTCCTGCAGCATCGAGGTTTCGCCTTTGCATTGAAGCGAAATGAGCATGCCCGCAGTTTCATTCTCGCTGGGCGTGACACTGACGCGATCATCGACGCGATTGAGAGACTTGGGAGCCTCAAGGCGCTGCCGGCCAACGGATTG
Organism: Bryobacterales bacterium; assembly: GCA_047516085.1. Lineage (GTDB taxonomy): Bacteria > Acidobacteriota > Terriglobia > Bryobacterales > UBA6623 > JAKZVK01. The sequence goes on along the minus strand of JAKZVK010000782.1, from coordinate 3,329 downwards.
CTTTTCCTCATCGAATAGCGTCACGTGCGCAGAGTGCTTGTACCACCGAGACAGTACGACGTCCTACGGCCCTGCGGGTTCGACGTCGGCCATTTCGAGTACGCGTGCGGTAGGCGTCGCGGCCAGGTCCCCGGAGGACCGCCCGGAAGCGGCCATGGCTTGATCCACGAGATAGGTGCCGGCCCGGAATCCTATCCATCTTCTGCCGTCCGGATGGCGATACATCCACTGGTTCAGATCCGCCGACCCAGGGAGGATCGCGAGCTCGGCCACCCAGGCCGCCACGTTGTCCGGGTAGTTGCTGAAGGGATAACGAGCCCCCGCATAGTCGCGCTCAAAGGCCGATGCCATCCCTTCAGTGATCACGTGATCCATCAAGGACACTCGGGGGATAGCCGCCTCCCTGACCAAGTGGTGCAATTCGTGAAACAGCATCGCGCGCAAATGCACCTCGGCGGTTGCAAGGACACCGCCGCCGCGGTTGGGATCCACTGACCAGTAGATCGTGTCCGGAGCGACGGCCGTGGCCGCAGCGTTGGTCATTGCACCCACGTTGTCGTCCGCATCGACTCGGAGCGCGATTCTCTCGGGCAACGCGGTCAGGAGTTGCCTGACTTCGGCAATGGTGCCGCGGGTAATGCGCTCGATCGCACGGCGTTCTGCTACGGAGAAGCGATGCTCGACCTCTCGATACTCGACGACCAATTCATCCGCCTTGCACGCCGCACACAACACGCCCAGCAGAATGCAGGCAAGCCTCGCCAAGCGTGAAGTCGTAACTCTCCAGTAGGGCCTGGGATCGATCTTGTTGATCCCTCTATTGGAGAGTCTTGCCACAGCCTGCCAGGGATGACGACCGATAGTGCAATGCTGAACGCGACGGGCTGCACCGGAGTCGTTTCCCTCCCCTTCGGCTAGCATAATTCCTATGGTTCAGTAAGGTCTGTCATCTGCTCCGGTACCGAAAAGGCGACTATCGCGTCCCCCAGTTCGAGCCCCGTAATCGCGTTGCCGCCGGCGAAGATCACGACGTACTGGCGCCCCTCCCACATGTAGGTCATAGGTGTCGCGAGGCCGGGAGCGGGCAGATCGCCCTTCCAGCGCTCCTCGCCCGTAGCGACGTCGAACGCTCGCAACGAGTTGTCCATCGTGGCCCCGATGAAGACGAGGCCACCGGCAGTTATGAGGGGGCCACCGAGATTCGGTGTGCCGAGCGCAATGTCAATCTCGCCCAATGTCTTGCGCCAGACGATCTCGCCGCTCGCGAGATCGACTCCGGCCAACACACCCCAAGGCGGCGGGGTGCAGGGGATACCGAGTGGTGACATGAGCAGCTCGCGCTTCATGCCGAACGGTGCACCCGCCTGTGTCGACACCTCCTCGTCGGGGAACGCCTGCCGTGCCGCATCGATCTCTTCGGCCGGAATGAGCTGGACGTGATGCGCGACACTGCTCATGTTGATCACGAGGAGGTTGCGCGTCGGATCGAACGCTGCGCCGCCCCAGTTTGCGCCGCCGCCGGTCAAGGGATACAGGATGGTCCCCTGCTCCGACGGTGGCGTGAAGAGACCCTCCGATCGCGCGCTCGCGATTTGCTGGCGGCACGCGAGGCGATCGAACCAGGTGATGCCAAACGCGTCGTCTGGGGAGAGTCGGTTCGGTACGACAGGCGGCGTCACCGCAGGAAAAGGCTGGGTCGGAGAGAGCGCCTCCCCGGGCGCCCCAGTCTGATCGACCGGGCGTTCCTCGATCGGCAGAAATGGCTCGCCCGTCGCGCGGTCGAGGACGAAGACAAAGCCGGTCTTGGTGACTTGGGCAACCACGTCGTGCAGTTGGGCGTCTCGCCACACCGAGTACAAACCCGGCTGCGCCGGCACGTCGTAGTCCCAGATGTCGTGGTGCACGGTCTGAAAGCTCCACCGCAGCTCACCGGATGCCGCGTCGAGCGCCACGACGGCGTTCGCGTGACGGTTGTCGCCAGGGCGCAGGCCACCGAAGAAGTCGGGACTGGGGCTTGTCGTCGGGACGAAGACCAACCCGCGGTGCTCGTCCACCGCCAGGGGCGCCCACGCTTTTGCGTGGCCCTCGCGGGGCGGGTATGTTCCCTGCCAGCTTGTGATCGCCGGGTCGCCCGCGGTTCGCGGAATGGGATCCCACTCCCACCGTGGAGCGCCGCTTCGCGCGTCGAAAGCGCGCACCGAGCCGACCGGCGCCGCTACGCGGGCGTTGTCGCCGATGGCCGACCCGACGACGACGGTGTCACCGACGACGACCGGCGGCGACGTCATCTGGAACTCGCCGGGCCATAGCAACTCCATTCCCGGGTCGACGCGAACCTGGCCGTTCCTGCCGAAGGTGTCGCACGGCTGGCCCGTCGCCGCATCGACGGCAATCAACCGTGCGTCGTTCGTCCCCATGAAGATGCGGCTGGCGCACGCCGGCGAAGGGTGCGGATCGCGCCAATGGGTGACGCCACGGCACACGAACTGATTGGCGGGGCGCTGGTCGAGATCAATCTCCGGATCGAACCGCCAGCGCTGGCTGCCGTTCCCAGGGTCGAGCGCGATGATCTCGTTGAAGGGCGTGCAGAAGACGAGCGAATCTTCGACCAGAATCGGCGTCGCCTGACCGGCGGACTGGTCCATCAGCTCGGCTTTGGCGGTTAGGTCCCCGGTCCGATATTCCCAGACCGGCATGAGCGCGGCGACGTTTTCGACGCTGATCCGGCTCGCTCGGCTGTACCGGTGTCCGCCCGCGTCACCGCCGTAATGGGACCAGCCATGGCCAACGTCGATAGTGTGTGCCGGGCGGTCGGTCAGCCTGGCAACGCCATCGATGTCCAGTCCGTGAGCGCCACCGGCGTACCAAACCATCGAACCGCCGAGCAGCGAGGTGATAGCGAGCGCTGTGCACCCGATGGTGAGCCACAGCGCAACGCGTCGCAACGACAATTTATCCAGATCCAAGAAGGGTCGCCAGCCGATCCTAGCAGCCCGTGGCAGAAACCCGTCCATGTAGCCCCGACGGGAGAGCCTGAATCAAGCCAAAATGCAACGTAAAATAGACTGCGGTCCCAGGAAATGTCCAGCTAGAACGCGACCGCGCCGACCCGCAGCAGATTGGTCAGGTAGGCGACCGCGTTCGACGTGCGTCTCTTGAAGTAGAAGACCCGTCCCTGCTCATGCTCGCTGACGTGATAGCACTCCCACCGCTCCCGTCCCATCGCATTGAGCCGTTCGTCCACGTCTCCCAGATCAGCGTGGGCCACCTCGAGTGACGTGTATTCGATGGCCCAGAGAGCCTGGATCTCTGTTGCCGATAGCTCGCGT
>JAKZVK010000781.1:0-4395 GCA_047516085.1 Bryobacterales bacterium | reverse complement strand
GCGCTCGCCTGGATCCTTGGCTAGACATTGCCGGACGACGGCCTCCACTTCGGGAGAGCTGATCCCAAGCGGCTCCGGCTCTTCATGCAAGATGGAGTAGACGATCGCCTGTTCGTAGTGGCCTCGGAAGGGTGCTTGGCCCGCGAGCATCTCGTACAGCACGCACCCCAGCGCCCACACGTCGGTCGGCGCATCCACCTCTTCACCCATGCCCTGCTCGGGCGACATGTAGGCGCAGGTGCCGAGCGTCGTCCCTTCGCGCGTGAGCTTGGAGTTGGCGGAAGCCAGTTGCGCCAAGCCGAAGTCCAGAATCACGCCTCGCCCGTTCAGGGTGACAAACAGATTCGCCGGCTTGATGTCGCGATGAACGACCCCCTTCGCGTGTGCCTCGGCCAGCCCGTCGGCAAACTGAGGCGCGAGAGCGAGCACGCGCTCGACTTCCATCGGCCCGGCTGCGATCTCCTCCGCCAACTCCCGGCCTTCGAGATACGCCATCGAGATGAACGTGCGCCCCTCGGCCTCGCCGATCTCGTAGACCGTGCAGATGTTCGGATGATCGAGCGCCGCCGCTGTCCTGGCCTCCCGCAAGAACCGCTTGCGGACTTCCTCGTTCGAGACAAGGTGCGGCGCGAGAAACTTCAGGGCAACGGACCGCCCAAGGTGCGTGTCTTCGGCTTTGTAGACCACACCCATCCCGCCCTCGCCGAGCTTCTCGATGATCTTGTAATGCGAGATGGTTCGACCGATCATGCCGGTCCGATTCTACCCTGAAAAGATTGCTGGCGAGAACAAGGCACCCCACTCGCCATCCGCCCCGAATTGCGCCCATACCGGTAACGAACGCCGATTTCACGCGGATTCTGGCTGAGGTGGTGTGCCAGCCAGCGCCGTTCCCAACACCGGCGTTCGTGTTCCGGCTGGTGCTGGGGGAGTTCGCAGAGTTGCTGCGGGCCTAGCAGCGCGGAACGCCGCAGGCTGCGCGGCGGTGGGGTCACCGCTTTCTCTATGCTGAGTTGAGCGACGCGGAAGATCATAGACAAACCCGCGGCGGAAGCACCTGGTTCGGGCGCGGCGAGGGGTTCGGAAGTGGTGAGATGAGGACTTTCGAGTTCAAGACAGGCATCTGGTTACCGAAGCCTCTGAACGAGGTGTTCCCCTTCTTCGCCGACGCGCGCAACCTCGAGGAGCTGACGCCGCCGTGGCTGCACTTCGAGGTGTTGACGCCGGCGCCGATCTCGATGGCGCCCGGCACGACGATCGACTATCGCCTCCGATTGCGGGGCTTGCCGATTCGCTGGCAGAGCGAAATCACCGCTTGGGAACCACCGCATCGATTCGTTGACGAGCAACGGCGCGGACCTTACCGGCTCTGGGTTCACGAACACCGTTTCCGTGAACAAGACGGACAGACGTTGGCCGAAGATCACATTCGCTATGCCGCCCCGGGGGGAGCGCTTGTTAACCGGTTGTTGGTTGCGCGCGACATGGCTAAGATCTTCAAATACCGTCACCGGCAGATGGAGTTGATCTTCGGGGCGGCCCAGCCGAGTGAGTCGCGCTCAGGAGTCGCCGGCGATGCTGCGTGCAGCGGCCCACCCCGCGTGCCGGAAGGTTTTGATCCACGACAGGCCTGATCCAGGAGGAGAACGATGCTCAAGCAGGGAGACAAAGCGCCCGACTTCACGGCCACGACCGACGGAGGCGAAACCACCAAGCTGAAAGACCTTCGGGGCAAGAGGGTGGTGCTGTACTTCTATCCCAAGGACAACACGCCGGGTTGCACGAAGGAGGCCTGCGACTTCCGTGACTCGATCACCAAGTTCCGTCGCAAGGGCGTCGTCGTCCTGGGTGTCAGTCCCGACGGCGTGAAGTCTCACCAGAAGTTCAAGGCCAAGTTCGACCTTCCGTTCCCCCTGCTGGCCGACGAAGACCACGCGATCGCCGAGGCGTATGGCGCGTGGCAAGAGAAGTCCATGTACGGGAGGAAGTACATGGGCATCGTTCGCTCGACGTTTGTGATCGACGAGAAGGGCACGATTGCCGAAGTCCACGAGAAGGTCAAGGTGAAGGGTCACGTCGATCAGTTGCTGGGCGCGGTCTAGGTGATAGCATAGTGGTAACCCGGACTACGCCCCCCCTAGGGTGAATTCGCCCTTGTTCTGGAGGAAACGCCGGAGGGTCATACACCTGTCGAACCCGGTAGTATCACAATGGGCGAACCAGTTTGCCTTGGCCGTGCGTCTACGCCTCAGGGCCGCCAGGCTGGACCGTGATTCCATGAGAAGATCTCTACTCATCGCCACTACGATCTTGCTGCTGGGTTCGGTCGCGTGGGGGCAGTCGCCGGGGCAGCCGCCGGTCGAGGCTTGCAAGCCGGGCGACTTCACGATCATCGGCGGCGCGGACGAATTCGGGCCGAAAGCAGACGGCAAGTTCGTCGTCCATATCGATCGCGGGTTTGACGGCGGCTTTCTGACCGCCGACCCCATCTGGTTGCCGTCGATCGAAAGCGCCATCGGGCGATGGAACGGCATTGCCGGCGCGAATTGGGCGTTCGACAACCGTGGTTTCACCGACGCATTCGCCAGCCCGCTTGACAATGAGTTGACGATCGCGAGTTGCGGTGTCCTTTTCGCATGCCCGGGTGGTCCGCCGCCTACTCTGCCCCCTGGACCCGAGCCACCCGAATTCTTTCCGACCACCGCGAGTATGACCACGATTGCGGTGACGCTGGTCTCCAGCGACCGCGGTCGGAACAAGGCGATCGGCAACTCGGACATTTTCTTCAACCCGGCTCTTCCTCTGCAAACGAACCCGGGGCCCGATCAGATTGACTTCGAGTCGGTGTTAGTACACGAGTTGGGCCACGCACTGGGCCTCGACCACAACGACAACTGCGTCGTGGGGCCGACCATTATGGAGTCGCTGGTCGATACCGGGGAGATCAAGAGGGAGCTTTTTCCGGCCGAGATCGAAGGCCTGCGATTCCTCTATCCGGCCGACGATTTCCCCGCGGTGCGGGTCTTCGATCGCGACAAACACCTGCGCTTCGACTCGATCGAGGGCGGGCCGAACCCCTTTTCGCAGGCGGTCTCCGTCTTCGGACCTCGAGGAGGGCGCTGGATTGCCGAGGTGACGACCTCAGGCGGAGGAGCGTGGGCACACCTCAATCCGGAAATCGGCAACTTCCATCGCGACGGGACCGTCGACGTTACGGTCGATACGGCCGGCCTGTCTTCGGGGGACTATACCGCCCGGATCGAAGTCAGCATCGAGGGCCACCCTGGACCGCCCGTGACGATTCATGTGGATCTTCGCGTGGAAGCGGGTCCTCCCGCGGGCCAGCCCCCGTTTCTCACACAAGCCGGCGTACTGAACGGCGCTAATCTAGCGTCAAGCGCGCTCGCCCCGGGCGCCGTTTTCACGTTGTTCGGGAGCTTCTTGGCGACGGCGACGGCCCAGGCTGGAGCCGTGCCGCTGCCGACGCGCTTGGGCGGCGCCGAGGTCCTGGTGAACTACGTTCCAGCGCCTCTACTCTACGTCTCGAAAGACCAAATCAACGGGCAGATTCCGACCGACGCGGTGATCGGCCGCGGGGGGATTATCGTCCGCACGGGCTTCGGCCAAACCATCCCGATTCCGATCCGGATCGACCCGGTGGCGCCGGAGTTGTTTCTCACGGGCGACCAGCAGGCCCTGATTCTCAATCAGGACGGTACGGTCAACTCCGCCGCCAACCCGGCGCCGCAAAACAGCATCATTAGCGTCTTCTTGAGCGGCCAGGGCGCCGTGAGCCCGCCGGTAGCAAGCGGCCGTCCGGCGCCGGTGCGTCCGCTATCCCAGGTGGTGTCCCCGCGGACGGCGGAGATCGGCGGCAGGGAGGCGACCGTGCTGTTCCTCGGGCTGGCCCCGGGCTACGTAGCACTGGCGCAAGGCAACATTGGGGTCCCGAGCGGGGGCTCGGGGCGACTGAGCATCCGCCTTCGGATTGGAGACATCTGGAGTAACGTTGGTTTTCTCTACGTGGAGTGAGCAATGACGGCGACAAGACATAGCCTCTTTGTCCTGGGAGCGGCGCTGCTGGCGGCGCTGTCGTTGGGGGCGTCATCCGTCATCCCGGTCGACTTCGCCCGCCTGAGCCAGCTTGCCCATCGTGTCATCGGGGGACGTATCACGGAAGTCACGGCTTCGCGCGACGGCAATGATGGGTACATCTATTCGAACGTGAAGGTGCTCGTCTCGCGCTCGAATCCCGGCGAGTGGGTGGGCCGCGAATACACCTTCCGCATGATCGGCGGCGAGCTTGACGGCAAGAGTCTCCACATCGCCGATTTTCCGCGCATGCAAGTGGACGACACGGTCGTGCTGTTCCTCAACGACCAGCCTTCGAGCGTC
>JAKZVK010000780.1:0-4660 GCA_047516085.1 Bryobacterales bacterium | reverse complement strand
CGAATCGAGCCAAATCTCCCCGCCGTGAACCTTGCGGATGCTCTTGATCAGCAGCTCGGTCGCGGTCTGCTTGAGCACGATGCCCGAGGTGCCGTACTTCATCGCCTGCACGTACTCGCCTTCGTCTTCGGAAGCGGTCAGCACGATGATCTTGGTTTTCAGCTTCTGGGCTTGCACCCGCTGCAGCAGGGAGAGCCCGTCGACTCCGGGCATGCGGAGGTCGAGCAGCAGGATGTCCGGCTCCGTCTCCTCGATGAGGCTAAGTACTTCTGAGCCGTCTTTGGCTTCTGCGACGACCTCGAAGTCTGGTTCCAGGTTCAACAGTCGTCGCAGCCCATCCCGGAAGATCGTGTGGTCATCGGCCAGTGCGATTCTGATCGCGGCCGCCGTGGTGCTGTTCTCCGGTATTGCAGCCCTACTCTTGCGTTCAACTATCTTCTGCGCCTGCGGCATTCCAGCCCTTCTTTCACGTTATCCGCTGTCAGTTCGGCCCAACGGGAGAGTTCTAGAACTACTATGTCCTAGGCCATTCTAAAGTCCTAGTGGTACTATGTCAATAATCGCTAACGATGGAACCACCTAGTGTGTTTCTAAGGCCTACTCAGTACCGGTAAGTTTTCTCACCTAAGACTGTTGCGGAATATCTTCGGGAAACAGGGCCGGAAAACCGCAAGTCCAGACAAGTAGTTTGTTTGATGTGACTTAGGCCCGCTGCTGGCCCTGTTGGCGAGGCTCGGCGGCGGGCCGTATGATAGCCGCGCAGGCCGGTTTTCGCCCCTCGATCGGCACTGATTCGACATCCCGTTTGACGCCGTGTTAGGATGACTCCCGAGGGCTCGTAGCTCAGTTTGGTTAGAGCGCTACCTTGACACGGTAGAGGTCAGGCGTTCGAGTCGCCTCGAGCCCACCACCCGAAATACAAGGCTGCCATGCCCCTGATCCTTAAGGGGCCGTTTGGCCCGATCCGTGGGACTTTGCGTCCCAGCTTCGCGTCACCTTGGACCAAAATCCGGCCTAACCATGGCCGCTTGCCTCTGGTCGATCGTCCTCGGCTCAGTACTTCGGCACGCTCGGGTCGATCTGGTCGCTCCAGGCGAGGATACCGCCCTTGAGGTTCTTCACCTTGCTGAAGCCGGCTTGCTGGAGGAACCCCACAGCCTTGGCACTTCGCATGCCTGATTTGCAATGCACCACGATGTCGTCGGCCGAGTTCAGTTCGTTCACCCGGTTCGGCAACTGGCCCAGCGGGATGAGCGTGGTGCCGTCCAAGCGGCAGATATCGTACTCGTGAGGCTCGCGCACATCGAGGACGAATAGCGGCTCGCCGGCGTCGAGCTTCGACTTCAACTCCGTCACTGTGATCTCGGGTACGCCACTCTGCTCAGACACGTCTTGCGCCTCCTGCTGCGGGATGCCGCAGAATTCCTGATAGTCGATCAACTCCGTCACCGTCGGGTTGTCACCGCAGACGGGGCACTCGGGGTTCTTGCGCAGTTTCAATTCGCGGAACCGCATGTTGAGCGCGTCATAGAGCACCAAGCGCCCGCTGAGTGTCTCACCCTTGCCGATGATCAGCTTGACCGTCTCGGTCGCCTGCATGCTTCCAATCAGCGCCGGCAGAATGCCCAACACGCCGCCCTCAGCGCAGCTCGGCACCAGCCCCGGCGGCGGCGGCTCGGGGTAGAGGCAGCGATAGCAGGGGCCGTCCCCGTGGTGGAACACCGTCGACTGGCCCTCGAAGCGGAAAATCGAGCCATAGACGTTCGGCTTGTTGAGCAGGACGCAGGCGTCGTTCACCAGGTAGCGCGTCGGGAAGTTGTCGGTCCCGTCGACGACCACGTCGTAGTCCTTGATGATGGCGAGCGCATTCTCGCTCGAGAGTGCCGTCTCGTACTTGACGATCTCGACGTGGGGGTTGATGTCGGCCATGCGCTCGGCGGCGGAGTCGAGCTTGGGACGGCCGATGTCCTTGGTGCCGTGGATGACTTGGCGCTGCAGGTTCGTCACGTCCACCGTGTCGAAATCGACAATGCCGATTTTGCCGACACCGGCGGCGGCGAGGTAGAGCCCCAGGGGAGCGCCTAGGCCGCCGGTGCCGATCATCAGCACCTTGGCCTGCTTGAGCTTCAACTGCCCCTCCATGCCCACCTCAGGCATGATCAGGTGCCGGCTATAACGCTCGATCTCTTCGTTCGTCAGCGTGGCGGCCGGGGCGGCTGTGGCCGGGGCAGCCGTAAGCGAAGAAGCGCTGCCGCCCGCGATCGAGGGGACGATGCTGATCTCGCCGTCGCTGGCGACCGCCGTCTTCTCTTTGTCGAGGTAGCGGATGTCTTCGTCATCGACGTAGACATTGACGAAGCTGCGCAGCTTGCCCTCGTCGTTGAACAGGTGCCGCTTCAGGTCGGCGTGCTCAGCGGTGAGCTTGTCGAGCGCTTCGCCGACGGTTGCCGCTTCCACCTCCACCGCATCGGAGCCGCCCGCGTACTGCCTGAGCGGCGTAGGAATCAGAATCTTAGCCATTGCTGTCTCCGTATTCGAGTTCTTCTTTGTCGGCCCGCGTCTGGTCGGGATCGGGCAGCCAACTGTTGGCGTGATCGAACGCGCCTTGTTTGATCGAGAGCACGACGAAGGAGTACCAGGGGCACGAGTTCTTCAAGTCGGTCTCGGAAAAGTACGCATCGCAGTCCGGGTGCGAGTGATAGATGCCGATCAGCTCGAGCTTTCGTTCACGCGCTTGGGCGTCGGCGGCCAACAGCGCCTTCTGGTCGAGCGTGTAGCGCTCAGCCTGGGGGCCGTCGTGGACGTTCTCCATCCGCAGAGCCTCGCTCACGACCTTGGCGCCGCTGGCCGAGGAGCCGAGCATCACGCCGACACACTCGTTGGGATAGATCGCCCGCGCGTGCCCGACCATCTCATCCCATGGCGCCGGCTCGATGCGTATCATTCGTGGTCCCAAAACTGCTCGCTCAGATATTTGTCCGCGGAGTCGCAAAGCACGGTGACGATGACGCCCTCGCGGATCTGGGCCGCCACTCGCAGCGCCGCGGCGACGTTCGCGCCGGACGAGATGCCGACCAGCAAACCTTCGTCCTGTGCCAGGTGCTTGACGACCTCGTAGGCTTCCTCGGTCTCGACGTGCAGGTTCTCGTCGGCCAGGCTCTCGTCATAGATGCCGGGGACCATTGCCGTGGGCATATGCTTGAGCCCTTCCAGCCCGTGGAAACCCGACGAGGGCTGCATCGATATCAGTTGCACGTCTTTCGAATACTCCCGCAGCCGCCGCCCGACCCCGACGAAAGTACCGCTGGTGCCAAGGCCAGTGACGAAGTGCGTGACCCGTCCCTCGGTCTGGTTCCAAATCTCGACTCCGGTCTGCTCGTAGTGCGCCAGCCAGTTGGCCGGGTTGTTGTACTGGTCCGGATAGAAATAGGCGCTCGGGTTGCGCTGGTACTCCTTGCGGCAGGCGCGGATGGCACCGTCGGAGCTTTCGGCCGGGTCCGTCAGCACAACTTCGGCGCCATAGGCCTTGAGGATGCGCTTGCGTTCGCGCGAAGCGTTCTCGGGCAGGAACAGCTTGACGCGGTAGCCTTTCGCGGCGGCGATCATGGCGTAGGCAATGCCCGTGTTCCCGCTGGTGGCGTCGATGATCGTGCCGCCGGGCTTAAGCTTGCCGGTGCGCTCGCCGTCGCGGATCATGTTGAGCGCCGGACGGTCCTTCACCGAGCCGCCGGGGTTGAAGGCCTCCGCCTTGCCGTAGATCTCGACGCCCGGATGCTCGCCGGCGACGCGCTGCAGGTGGATCAGGGGCGTGTTCCCGACTTGATCGAGAAGCGTTGTGGCCCTTGCCAGATGAGCCGCTTGTGCCATGGCTACGTTTTCCATCCCCAGCCTCGTGCCATTGTAGACGAACCGCGGGGCCCCGACAAACAAGGCCCGCCTCAAAGTCGCCCAACAGCCTGCCGCTGCTTTGATCCTATGGAATCACCCCTATCCCTGTCAACAAACAGGAGATTGACTCCAAGCGCGCCTCGGACCACTCCGAATTTCTCGCGATCTACCATGTAAGCTATTGATTTCAAACTTATTGCCTTGAACACTTCTTGCTCCGCAAACCCTGGATCGACCCCGAATCCGCGGTAGTCTGTCGAAACGGCAACCCTCTTTGTCGTCGCACCGCGAAAAGTTTCACCGGGAGTGTCGACCCTGGTTGCTCTCGTCCGTCGTATCTATGAAATGGGAAATTCGATACTGGAGTGGTACACGGTTGACTACGAAGGGGTACCCTTTCTCGTCGGGACCTATCGCCAAGCCCCGTCGGGGGCGACAGCGGAGGGACAGCTTTATCCGTCATCGAACAGGAGCGACCATGCGCTATATGTTGCTGATTTTCTTGGACGAGCAAGCCGAGGCACAGAAGTCGGAGGAGGAACACAAGGCCATGTTTGACCGGTGCACGATCCACGCCTTAGAGCTGAAGGCGAGTGGCGTACTCCGGGGCGCCTCGCCGCTTCAGCCGACCTCGACAGCCAAGACAGTGCGTTCGCAGGGCGGTCGCACCCTAGTGTAGTACACCATAAGTAATGTAACTTATATTGGCTTCCCATCGTCTCTATTAACAGGAGGCATGGGATGCGAAGAGCACAACCAGTAACTTTGAACA
>JAKZVK010000779.1:0-4013 GCA_047516085.1 Bryobacterales bacterium | reverse complement strand
GTTCAGCGGACGGTGCCGGCAGCAGCCAGCCGTCCACGGGCGGATCGTCGTGGTCCCGGGGTTAAATGCTTCTGGGCCACCGCCAGCAGCGACACCGCTGGCCGGTCGCGCAACTCCGCGGGCATCGGCGGTCTCCCCAAGGGATAGGACCGATTGGTTGGGCGCGACGGTTTCGTCCGGCGAGGTGGGATTGATCAATTGGTCAGCTATTGGCATTGCACACGCGGCAGGATCCAGTTACACACGGTCGCTCGGGAGTTCGACCGGCCAACCTGCCGGACTACAGGGGACGGATGGCAACCTATACGGTTACGAAAGTTATTGACGGCGACACCCTGGACGTGACACCCAAGTGGCGGTTCGGAGGAACGAGTGGAAAGCGCGTGCGGCTCGCCGGGGTCTATGCACCCGAACTGAAGGAGCGGAGCGGCAAGGCGGCGCGGAAGCGGTTGAGCGATCGCGTGTTGAACCGAAAGGTCGAACTGCGTAACAGAAAGAGCCTGAGCTACGGCAGGCTGGTCTGTGACGTGTACTTGAACGGTTGGAACATCGCCGGGCGCCTTTGACCGGACAACCCGTTCCGGAAGTGGGTGCGCTGCGAACGATGCCGACGTCAGTGTTCGACCGACTCCAATGCGGAAGAAACTACAGGGAGAAGCGATGAACGACATGCTGGCGGAGTTCGAGCGTCTGATCGACACCAACACCGTCTCCTGCGTCGACAGACTGGAATTACCCGCCTGCACGGAACGATCAGTACCGGTGCCGGACGCCTACCGCGACGGCTCGCCAGGGCGGTGGCTGATGAACGACGAGAAGCTGCGGGGGCGGCTGTGGCTGCATCAGGCCAAGGCGATGGCGATCGCGGCAGAAGGGCGCAATCTGGTCATATCGACAGGAACCGCCTCGGGCAAGTCCCTGGTATTCCAATCGGCGGCCTTCCGGATGCTGGACGAAGACAACGAGGCGGCGATCATCGTCTTCTATCCGCTCAAGGCCCTGTCGAACGACCAGTTGATGTCTTGGCGGCGGGCGGCGGGGCTCGCCGGCTTCCGCGAAGAGGACATCGTGAAGGTGGACGGCGACATTCTCCGTCCAAGTCGCGCGAAGCTTCTGCCGAAGGCGCGCGTCGCGTTGATGACGCCGGACGTCTGCCAGGCATGGCTGTTGAACGAGATCTCGAACCCGGCGCACCGGGCATTTCTCGCGCGAACGAGGTTGATGGTGGTCGACGAGGCGCACGTTCTGGAAGGCGTGTTCGGCAGCAACTTCGCGTATCTTTTCCGGCGACTGTGCGCGGCTCGATTCCTGGTGCAGGGGAAGGGCCGACGCACCGACCTGCAGGTTATTGCAGCGAGCGCGACGATCTCGTCGCCGGACCAGCACCTGAACGCGCTGACGGGCTTGCAGTTCACGACGGTTGGCGAAGAGGACGATGGCGCCCCGAGACACAATCGATCAGTGATGCACATTACGGCGGCGCACCGCAGGGAAGCCGACGTGGCCGAGTCGGTGCACAAAACGCTTGTCGAGGCATCGACGGACGGCAGTTTCATTACTTTCGTCGACTCCCGCCAGGGCGCGGAACGCTTGGCCGTGCGAGCTGGCAACGAAAGCCTTGTGAAGCCCTATCGGAGCGGCTACGAGGCGAGAGACAGGTCGATCATCGAGCATGCGCTGCGTGAGGGGCATCTGCGGGGCGTCGTTTCGACGTCCGCGCTGGAGCTTGGCATCGATATCCCCCACTTCGCCGTGGGCCTGAACATCGGCGTTCCGGTGACCCGAAAGTCCTTCCGGCAAAGGCTGGGTCGCGTGGGACGCCAGCGGCCCGGGGGTTTTGCGGTAGTGGCTGAGCCGTACGCGTTCAGCCGCTACGGGAGCACGTTGGCCGAGTACTACGAGAAATCCGTGGAGCCATCGTACCTGTATCTGCGGAACCGTTTCATGCAGTTTGCGCATGCCCGGTGTCTGGCAGAGGAACTGGAGATGCTGGGCGTCACTGGGCGGAAGGCGCTGCCTGCGGCTGTGACATGGCCGGAAGGATTCGCGGAAGTGTTGGAGTTCGCCTATCCGGGCGGCTCGGCGGCCCGTCCCCGGGAGTTCGACCAGATCAACCGCATCGGGAGTGACCAACCTCACTTCAACTACCCGTTGAGGAACGTCCCCGAGGACGCCTACAAAGTGGTGAATAGCCGAGGCGGTCCTACGGGCACAGCGGACGTGGCCCGATTGACCGTACAGCAGGCGATACGCGAGGCGTTCCCGGGCGGGATCTACCTCCACATGGCGAAGGGGTGGCGTGTCCACGAGTGGCGCAGCACGTCGTTCGACAGGACGATCCGTGTGAGTCCGACGAAGTCGCCGATCCAACCGCAGCCGCTGATCCGGACGTTCGTGAACTTCAGCCTCGAGCGGGATGGGATCGTGGAAGGTCGGTTCCGCTCGGGGGAACGGGGTTTCCTGGCGGAGTGCCAGCTGCAGGTTAACGAACGTGTCGAGGGTTTTCGGGAACTCGGAGAACGGAAGCTCTACAAGGATCTGCGGCAGACGAAACCCGGTATGACTCCAAAGACAAGGGACTTCAGGACGACCGGTGTGGTCATGCGAATCGACGAGGACTGGTTCCGGCAGTCGGGCGTCAAGCAACGGGTCGCGGACAGCCTTCGTGACCTGATGCTGCGCGAATACAGCATTTCTCCTCAGGATGTCGACGCGGCGGCCACCAACATCTCGGTGATACGGAATGGCCAGCGCGAGGCGGTGTCGGACGCGTTGGTGCTGTTCGACGCAACCCATGGAACGTTGCGGCTGACGGAAGCGGCGTACCTTCGCCTCGACGACCTGCTCGACCAGCTCAAGCGGTCGGTACGCATGACCCCGCCCGACGACGACCGTGTGTCGGCGGATGTCGTTGAGGGCCTGACGGCCTGGCTCGGCCACCTCGACAGGGAGGCGGGTGCGGTGCCGGACGTCGATGGCTTCGACGGCAGTGATGGCTGGGTGCAGGTGTACGACATCGGCAGCATAGTGGCGCGCAGGGACAGCAGCGGGATGCTGCACGACATGGAGGTGGCTGGCCACGAGTTCGCGGTGTTCGACGACAAGGAGCAGTTCTTCTATCTGTACAACACGGGCAAGCCGATGAAGGCCATGACTTCGGCGGAGTCGGTACAGTCCGTCGGCGACGAATGGACCATGGTCTATCTGAACCGCGAGACCGGTGAAAAGCGCGAGTCGCTTGATGATGACGAGCCATGAGATTGGATCGTTGGCGGGTGTTATCTGCTGGATTTGCTGGCGGCAAGTGGAAGACCGCTGATTTCAATCCATCCGTTAACCGGCAGTCATTCGAACCAACCGCTTAGACACCCACCACGCCTCTAGATTCGTCAAAACCGTGCCGAGATGCGAAAGTCAGTCTTAGTCGAGAGGCGTCGTACCCCCGGACACGTAGTACACCGACCAAAACCCGCCAGATACGTAGCCCCCACCACCATGGTGGTAGCAGCTTCGCGCGACCGCTTCGTCTCTCTCGCGTTTCAGCGCCTCCTCGTAGGTTAGCCCGGACGCAAGAATCATACTGTACGTATGCCCTTCCTCGTCCTTCCAGTGCTGGATTCTCTCGTGGGGATCCGTTGACATTCCCACCCTACATCCCATGTTGCTCTCTCCTTTTCCGACTTGATACAAGCCCAACCGCCTAGGGCATCTTTTGCCGCATCCGGCAACTCAACGTAGCTTGGACGTGGGGTCATCGCAATTGGAATCGCTGACTGTCCGATCAGTTCTACGATCCGGACTATTTGGTCGAGTCGTAGGCTCGTCTGGACTACCGAGGTTCCCCTGACACACCTGTCCGTGGCCATCGCCGTGTCGCTGGTCAACCAAAAGGACGGTCATCGTGCCAAACGCCAAGCGGCTGCCAAAATCTCAAGCTCCCCGCGCTCGGTCGTTTCTTCGGGCGGGTGCACGATCACCCAATGACTATTCCGAAAGGCTGGAGGCGCTCCGAT
>JAKZVK010000778.1:0-2727 GCA_047516085.1 Bryobacterales bacterium | reverse complement strand
ATCGACGGCCACAGTGTCCCGAGTCTTGAACAACAACGGCCGCGTGGATGTGACGTTGGTAGCTCGCGTGAACGAGGCCATTAACCGGCTCGGCTATCGGGCGAACCCGCTCGGCCGCGCGCTGCGATGCAAACGAACGCCTATCTGGGGCTTCCTGGCATCTGACATCGAGGCCCCTTTCTTCGCGTCGCTCCTGCACGGGCTCGAAGGACAAGCACTGCTAAACGGCAAGCTGCTCATGCTGTGCAACACAGGCGAGGACCTCGAACGAGAGCGCCAATACATCCAGACAGCGCTCGATTACCAGTTCGGTGGCCTTGTCATCGCGGCGGCATCGATGACCGCTACCGAGTTGGACGTGCTCAAAGACGAGATGCCAGTCGTGCTGGTTGACCGCGTCTCGGCTACCTACCCCGAGATCGATGCAGTGCTGGTCGACAACCACCTCGGGGCCCACTTGGCGGTGACTCATCTGTTGGAGAATGACTACCGGCGTATCGGGTTTATAGCCGGTCCGTCGGACATCAGCACGGCTCATGAGCGTCGAGCGGGCTACTGCTCAGCGCTCGTCGACTATGGGCTCGGCGTGACTGACGACCTTGTCGCGACCGGCGATTTCTTTGCCCCCAGCGGCTACGCAGCAGCAACCGCACTTGTCACGGCGGATCAACCTGCAGACGCGTTGTTCGTTGCAAACGGACAGATGGCCGTGGGAGCGTTCGCTGCGGTGCGCGACCTCGGCCTCTCCATCCCAGATGAGTTGGGGTTCGCTACATTCGATGACGATCTGTGGATGACGCTGGTCGATCCATCAATTACCGTTGTGCGCCAACCTGCCTACGAACTCGGCGAGGCTGCAGCCCAGATTCTGATGCGCAGAGAAAGCGTTAAGGATTCAGAAACGGTCGAGGTCGTCCGCCGCGTCTTAGAACCCGAACTAATTGTGCGAGCCAGCAGCTACCGTGGGGTGGGCCGCTGATTTGAGTCCGCGTGTTGTGGGTCGGAGTGCCCCCGAATGGGAGGATGACCACAACGGAGTGGAGGCGTCACACTCCGGGGCAGGCGGTTCGCAAGGTCCGTGAGGGCGGGCGGATGCTGGGTTACCGGTCCCACCAATCCCTCGGCGGGCTCACCCCGCCGCCGACGCTGACCACTGGAAGACCCACCAGCACCAACCACCACCAATAGCACCGGGCCTCACAAACGGGTCCCCCTCAACGGGCCTCGCAGCTGAGCAGCACGGTTCGCCGTCAATCGGCTCAGAGGACACCCTTGCGAACTGTCGCGTTCCCATAAGGACGCGGCTCACCTGTCTGCACGATGACAACGGCGGAACTGGCGTAATCGTAGAAATCGTGCCGCTTGAGTCCCGCAACGTGCTCGTCGGCTACCCCGGCGCGTCTGAGAACGGCTCTGCACTCAGCATGAACCTCGACCTCGCCGCGTGGTTCGGCCATGAGCATGGCGCTGGGCAGATCGTCGATATCCACCGGAATTGCCGAGACTACGGCCTCAAGCGCTTCCGGTGTAGAACATCCCACAAGCCGGACGACCGGCGGGCCCAAGGAGCTCGCGGGGAAGTTGCGATCCACAACGGCTGCCACGTCCCCGTGCCCCATCCCGGCCAAGGCCATCAGCAGTTCCGGGGAAAGCCGCGGGTCAACTCCGATGATCATCTGACTCCTTAGTAATCGATTACTCGAACTATAGAACATGTCGCACAGGAGCAGCAAACGAATCGGTGTCGTTCACTAGCGCGGTTCAACCTGTGCCATCGGTTACTCCCGACGGACTTGGTCTGCCCCGTGTCTTTCGCGGTCGGTTTAGGCGACTCTCGGGCACGTCGACCGAAGGGAGGTCATCGGGGAGGTCTATCACGCCTCGCGGCGCACCTACGGCGCCCGACGCGTCCACGCCGAGTTGACCCAGGGGCGGGGCATCGTCGTGGCGCGTTGGATCGTTGAGCTGGTGATGCTCCGCAACGGCCTGGCCGGCCTCCCGGGACGGCCCCGCTGGCGCAAGGTCCCCAACCAGCGCACCTCCCGTGACGTGGTGGACCGCCAATAGGCCCGCGATGCGCCCGACGAGCTGTGGGTCGGCGACTTGGAGCGCCACGAGGCGTTCTTGAACCCGGCGGTGGTGAGAGGGCACCGCCTCGGGCTCGTCGCAGCGGGCTGGTTGAAGCTGAGGGCAGCCGGACCCGGGGGACACCGGGGAGGGTGGAAGCAGCCCTGACAACGACGGGACGCGCCAGCACTGTCAGATGGTGTGGGTCCGGCTAGTGAGACGGAAAGGCGTACGTTGAGGAATCAGTGGCTGAACGCCCGTCGAGAGATCCAGCAGCTCGAACTTGACGGATCGGGGCTGCGTTGCAACGCGCACCCGGCCATCTTTGGTGGGCGGGGAACTTCTAGATCGGTCGATGTCGCTGGTCGGGAGGTCATGGTGAATGCCTGCGGCGTAGCGGTGACGAGGTTGCAGGGGCATAGCTGGGCGCCGACCCCGTCGAAGGGTTCAGGAATGAACGTGGGAGCCATCTCGTTGGTCCCTGCGCGCTGCCGGGCCAGGGCGGCGGGTGGGAAGACGTGTCGCCGGTTGATGCCGTCGGGATGGGGCGGAGGGTTCGTAGTAGTCCGAGCACGGGAGAGCCGTGCACATGGCGAAGGGACCCAGTGTGTTCGCAGCTTCAATGCCGAACGGGGAGTCCGCTGGTGAATACCGGCGTTT
>JAKZVK010000777.1:0-6153 GCA_047516085.1 Bryobacterales bacterium | reverse complement strand
GCCTTCGGGTCGGTGTCGGCGTAGTAGTCAGAGCCCGCCATGGATTCCCATTGTAGAGAGGTCGAGCGGTATCGCGCCTGCGTCTTGCCGGCTGGTGATGAGTCCGCGGCGAGTCGGCTATTCAGGAGTGGCTAAAGCCGGCTCGGAAAGGACGCTGAAAGCGCCCTGGCTCGGAGTGAGGGACACTACGCAACCGGCCGTAAACGACCGGCCTGCAAGCGCTTCGCGCGGAAACCGCCTAAAGGCGACTCGGGGAGACAAGCGCAGCCCTTTGCGACCGCCACAAGCGACCGTTGTGTCAGCAACATTCGGGCCGTGCCGCAACACAGTCCTCAAGGCCAATCACAGTCACAGAAGCTTCAAGCTAGCAGAATCAACAACATAGCCCTGTTTGAGCCTGTTCGCTCCAGGTCCGTTGTGTATCTTGGGACTAGGGGATAAGTTCACCGCACGAAGCGGGCTTCGCAAGCCCGTTCCATCCGTTTTTGTCCATTGGTTCACTGAAACGCGCCCGGCAGCCCGCTGTGACCAAGGCGGCCCGCCGCCGGCGCGTCTTGCTGATGTCCGGGCTAAAGACGGCAACGACCGCTTGGAAGCCTCGAACGTAGAAGGAGATTTCGATGCACGCATCTACTTGCTTTCGCTGCACCGCGACTGTGGTGACAGCCTTGGCCTTGTACGTGGCCCACATCGGCGAGTCTTGGGGGCAGGAGCCGACACCTTCAAAAAGGTCTACGGAGGCATGGTCGATCCCAGGGGCCGGCCTGGCCGGTGCATTCGAGCCCCGCTACGAATGGTTCCAGACCCTGATTCCGCCGCGCATGGCGTCCGACATGTTCGGCCGCCGCATCGCGCGCAACTACATCGCGATCCAGGTGACCGTCGAGAACAATCACGAGGATCTCGACCTCATCGTCTACGACGTCGAGGTGGACTACAGTTGGCTGCTGCAAGAGTTCTGCACGCGGAGCGGCAACAACAAAGTGGAGACCTCGCAGGGGCGCTTTCTCCGCTTTGTTTGCGAGAGTTCCAGCCAGGAGTTGAGCATTCTCCGGGGCGTGGCGGAAAAAGGCCAGAGCAACGATCCGCGCAACCGCATTCTGCGAATCCTCAGCGCTCTGGGAACCATCGCATCGACCCTGCCGGGCGTGATCGCCTTCAGCGGCGCGTCGTCATTCCCTTCGGCCGTGGCGGCGTTAAATGGGGCCGGGCTGACCGCCTATCGGCAAACCTTCCCCGACTTCACCGTCAATCAACTCAATCGGCTGAACGACGCCGCCTACAAGGCCAACACCGTGGTCAAGACGAAGAACTCGGGAGTGTTCGTTGCGTTCATCCCCATGGACCTGTTTCTCTCAAACGGGGACCGCAAGCAGTACTGGAAAAACCCTCACAAGTTCTTCGGTGAGGGCGCGCCTACAGCTCCTGACCTACGCAAGCTCCAGATCATCATCTCAGCCGAGCATGTGGTGCCCCGTAGTCACGTGCAGCCGCTTGTCACTAACGTCCAGATCGATCCAGAACAGATGAGTAATCTCGCCACGAAGGATCCGGTGGAGGGTTCAATTGCCGGGCGCTTTCTCGACGGCGCGACGCCGGTGATCGCTGATGCGGAGAATCCGGGATGGAAGATCGAGATCGACAAGACGCGGCAATCAAGCGACAACCGGCTCTTCTTCGTGATCACGCCTAGTACGATTGGTCAGCGTGGCGATTCGGTCGACTTTCAGGCGGTGCGCGGCAACCTGAGGTCGAATACTCACCGCTACGTGTTGACCCAAGATGTTGGGCCACCGCTTGCCGCGGGCATCGACCGTTGCGAGAGTCTGGTCGGCCGACCCGACCTCCGTCACTCTACAATCGCCAACTCCGCCAGATAGATCGCTGTGATGGGTTTGCCTGCCTCATCCTTCTCGTGGGTCGAATAGTAGGAAACCAGCGCCCGCGTCGGACTCAACTCCAGGAACCCCGGATAAGAGTTGTCCCCCGCGCTCGGCAGCTCGGCGAACTCCTCCAGCGCGTCGTTCGCCAGCCAGTAGAGCGTCGTACGCGGCTCACCATCGAGTGACTTACGGCCGCCGACCAGGTATCGCCCGTTCCACTTCACCACCAGCGGACCGCCGACCTGGCGGTCCAGCTCCTTCTTCTGCCACTGCTGGTAGGGGGGACGCGAACGTAGCACCAGCGCGTTGGCCCGGCCGCTGCCCCGCGCCAGGGCGAGAATCGCGCCGCCGGGCTCGAACAAGAACGCCGTCTCGTTACCGTGGTCCTCGCGGAAGAAACCCGCGCGCCGCCAGATGAGGCCGTCGTCGCTTTCGAGCAACGCCGATTCGAGCATGGCATCCCGCTCTTCGCGCGTGCTCGACTCGGCGAACTCGCGCTTGCGGCGGCCGCAGAGATACGCCTTGCCACCAAACTCGGCCGCGCGCCAAATGTAGTGCCCGTACGTGCCCTCGAGCATCGCGGGGCCTTGCCAACGCTGCCCATCCTCGGTCCACGCGGCGTAACCCAAGTGCTGATTGACATCGTAGACCTCGGGCGAGCCATCGCCGCAATACCACGTGCCGGTGTAGACGAACAGCTTTCCTTCAAAGACCAAGAAGTGAGGGTCGCGGACGTCTCGCTTGGGGACACGGAAACGATGCATCTGCTGCCAGTCCCGTCCGTCGGGGCTCGAGAGCACGACGATCGACGAGGTGGGGTGCACCATGTGGCCGTCCGGACAACTGCGGAACGTCAAGTAGAATCGCCCTTGGTAGCGGACCAGGTCGGTGAAGGCATTGTGTTCGCCGTTGTGGAAGACGCGCCGCACCGACTCGACCGTGACCTGCGGCAGCTCTTGCGGGAGCGCGGCGACGGGCAACGACAACAACGCCGCACCCGTCAGTAACCAGACACCGGATCGTCTCGTAAACAATCGCTTCGCATGGTTCAACATGTTCAGATTCTCCTCGCCCCAGCCGCTCGCGCAATCGCAACGACCGACCGGCCGGGTCACAGCATAGCGCGGACCGCCGTCCGCGCGCCCGCGGATTCACATCCGCGGCTCTGCTGTGGCAGGTAGACACGACCCTTGCGGGTGGGGCGTCCAGCGGTCGTCATGAATCAGCGTTGCCGGCTCACCTCACCGCCAATACGAATAGCCCAGCGCCAGCAGAGCTAGAATTACCGTCGATACCAGCCCCAGCAATAACGGCCGCACCCCGCCCGACCGCAGCGCGCGGAATTCGGTCACCAATCCCACGCCGGCGATCGCGCCCGTGATCAGCCACTTCCCCGCCTCGCCCAAGCTGTAGGCCATGTCGATGGTGCGGTCGCCCGCGCCGAACAAGAAGCGCTCGGTCATGTGGAACGTCATCTCGGGGAACATTCCCGCCGTTCTCAAGAACGCCATTCCCACGAAGAAGAGAACAAACGTCGGCACCAGCCGCGCGTAGTCCACCGGCGGCCCCACGAATGCCGCCTGCTTGCGCCGCTGGTAGGCGTACGCCGCTCCGATCACGAACACCGCCGGGCCGAGCAGCGAGATCCGCGTCAGCTTGACGATCGTGGCAATCTCGCCGGCGGTCTCCCCATCGAGGTGATGGGCGAACCCGGCCGCGATCACTTGCGGGGTCGCGTGGATCGCCAGGCCGCACCACTCCCCATAGACCTGCGGATCGATCAGCAGAAACGCACCCGCGAAAGGGAAGACCAGCATCGCCAACGCACCCAACAGATTGATCGAGGCGATCGAGATGGCGATGTCTTCTTCCTTCGACTCCACTACCGGGGCCATCGCGACAATGGCCGACGTGCCGCAAATCGCCGTACCGACCCCGATGAGCAGCCCCTGTTCAGCCTTCACGTTAAAGAAACGGCAGAGGTACCGCGTCGCCACGATGATGACCACGATCAGAATGACCGCGCCGAACAAGACCCGGTAGCCCACCCGGAGCAAGTCGTAGAAGTCCAGCCTTGCGCCCAGCAGAACGATGCCCACCGGCAGGACTCTCTTGATCACCACATCGACGCCCGGCCGCAGCCGTGCGGCCGCCGGCGCCAGGTTGCGAATCGCCAGACCCAGCAGCAGAGCCAACAGCACTGCGTTCAAAGGGTGATAGTCGTCCCGCAGCGTGAACGGAGGGAAGGGCAGGGTGTGCAGGTAGAACGCCGCCCAGGTCAGAGCGGCGCAGGCGGCGATGCCCGGCCACGGGCTACGGCGTTCCGAGGCAAGAAGTCTCTCGCGAAGCTTCCCTTCGCGGGCCCGTTCTCTACCGCTGAGTCTCAATCTTGGGTGGTCCGTAAGTTACAGCAGGATGCCGGTCGGATACTCTTTCTCCTGCCGGAAATACTCTTCCACACTGAAATATCGGGTGCCTGTGTCACACAGAATAGTGACGACCTGTTGGCCCGGCGCGAGTTTCTCCGCGACCCGCCTCGCGGCCGTTACGTTCGCGCCCGACGAGATGCCGACCAGCAGCGACTCCTTGGCGGCCAGCTCCTCGGTCATGTCGAAGGCCTCGCGATCTTCCACCGTAATGATCTCGTCGATGATGCCGCGGTTGAGAATCGACGGTACGAACCCAGCGCCGATGCCCTCGATGTGGTGGGGTGAGGGCGGCTTGCCGCTCAGCACGGCGGACGTGGCGGGCTCGACGGCGACGACCTTGACGTTTGGCACGGCTTGCTTCAATACCTCGCCCGCACCGGTGATCGTCCCGCCGGTGCCGACCCCGGCGACAAACGCCGCTATGTCGTCACCCACGGCCTCGAGGATCTCCGGGCCGGTGGTTTCGCGGTGCACTTGCGGGTTCGCCGGGTTGTCGAACTGCCGTAGCTCGATGCAGCCCGGGTTTTGTTCGACGATCTCACGCGCCTTCTTGACGGAACCGGCGAGATCGTCGTCTCCCGGTGTGAGGACGACCTGTGCGCCGTAGCGGGCGACCAAGGCCCGGCGTTCGAAGCTCATCGACTCCGGCATGGTGAGGATGAGATGGTAGTCGAACTTGGCACACAGCATGGCCAGGCCGATGCCGGTGTTACCACTGGTGGCTTCTACGATTGTCATCCCGAGCTTGAGCCTGCCTGACGTCTCGGCATCGCGAATCATGCTGAGGGCGATGCGGTCTTTGACGCTGCCGCTCGGGTTGAGCGACTCGAGCTTGCCCAGAATCGTGGCCCCGCCGTCGGGCGACAGCGCGTCGAGCCGCACCATCGGCGTGCCGCCAATCAGCTCCGCCACCTGGCTGTAAACGCGTGACTTCATAGGTGCCTTCCGTCAGGTTCGCACAGATCGCAGCGACACGGCGAGACCGGCACTCGCACTTGGCCACGACGCCGGGGCGCCTCTTGCTCAGTTGTTGGTCCGTGCGCGGATAGAGAAAAGGAGCGGACCCACCGGGAATCAGAGTGTTAGAATTCCGATGCAAGGCGGTCGAAACCCTCAGAGCAGCGGAAGGGAGGGCCCGAATGAAACGACGAAGGTTCTTGAACACGGTGGCGGGCGCACTGGCGGGCTCCGTTGCCGAGTCGGCGTCGGGCGCGCGCGGGAAGAACATCCAATGGGCCTTTAGCCTGGGGCTGTGGGGCCATCTGGAGAAGGTCCCATTCACCGAGGTACTCGCGGTGATGAAGGACACCGGGTTTACGGGACTGCGGATGACCAGCTTCCCGCGGTGCCTCGAGACCTACGGCCTGACGATCCCGACTCTGCAAAAGGAACTCGAGAAGCGTGACCTGCGGATCGCCACCATCTCCTACGGTGGTCCGGCGTGGGACCGAACGCAGCACGAGAAAATGGAGAAGTCCGCACGGGAGGCGATGGGTTTCTTGCGAAACTTCGGCGCCACCGAGCTGGTTGTTTTCTCGCCGGGGCGTCGCGGGCCCGGGGGTCGGCCGCTGGCGAAGATCGAGATCCCTGAGTACATTGAGCGCTCCTGCGAGTTTTGGAACCACCTTGGCGATGTGGCGAAAGAGTACGGCTTCCGGGCGGGCCTGCACAACCATCTGAACCAGATCGTCGAGAGCCACGACGAGGTCGAGCTGTTCTTGAAGCACAGCGACCCCAAGCGTTTCCACTTCTCACCTGACACCGCCCACTTGCACCTGGCCGGCTGTGATGTCGTGGAACTGTATGAGAAGTACAACGACCGCCTGAACTTCATGGACTAT
>JAKZVK010000776.1:0-3413 GCA_047516085.1 Bryobacterales bacterium | reverse complement strand
GCCAGGACAGCTTTGACAACTTTGGCCGACTTGACGTCGGTGAGCTTTTCGTCGCGCGTTCCATGGCGGAAGGTGAGGCGGTTGTAGTCGAGCCCTAACAGATGAAGCATAGTGGCGTGAAAATCCGGTACCGTGACGATGTTCTCCACGGCGTGGTAGGCGAAATCATCGGTCGCGCCGTGGGTGACGCCGCCTTGTATTCCGCCTCCCGCGATCCAAAGGCTGAAAGCGTGTTTGTGGTGATCGCGGCCGTCCACGCGGTCCTTCGTCGCCTCGGCCATGGGCGTGCGGCCGAACTCACCCGCCCAGATCACCAGCGTGTCCTCGAGCAGGCCTAGGCGCTTCAGATCCGTCAGGAGCGCGGCGGTCGGCTGGTCGGTGGCCTCGGCGATCCTTTTGGTGCCACCGTTGTTATCGCGGTGGGTGTCCCAGGGCTGGCCTTTGTGGAGCACCTGCACGAAGCGCACGCCGTGCTCGACGAGGCGGCGGGCCAGCAGGCACTGGCGTGCATGGATGGCCGTCTCTTCGCGCCCGGTTCCATACATCTCATGCGTATCCGGCGACTCTTGGGAAAGGTCGAAGATCGGGCTGGCCTCGATCTGCATCTTGGCGGCAAGCTCGAAGCTGGCGATGCGCGCTTCGAGTTCGAGTTGGTCCTGACGCGTGCGTAGATGTTTGCGGTTGAGCTGTTGCACCAGTTCGAGACGGCCCGCAGCGGCTTCGCGGCTCCCTTGCGATTCCAGGTTGATCACCGGCGTGCCTTCGGCCCGGACGGGCATGCCCTGATAAACCGGCGGCATCCAGCCACTCGAATAGTTGCGCGCGCCATCCACGGGCAAGCCCTTCGGATTGAGAATGGCGACGAATGACGGTAGGCTCTGGTTCTCGGTGCCGAGGGCGTAGGTGACCCACGAACCAAGCGAAGGCCGGCCGGGCTGGATCAGGCCGGTGTTGAAATTCCAAATGGCCTGCTCGTGGTTCTGGTGCTCGGTGACCATGGATCGTATGACCGCGATGTCGTCGGCGTGGCGTGCGAGCCCGGGGAGAAGTTCCGACAGTTCAAGGCCGGATCGCCCGTGGCGGGAGAATTTGAAAGGGCTGCCCATCCAACTACCGGTCTTTTTCGCGTCGACGCCATTGACGTAACCCTCGCCAGGCTTTTCGCCGTCACGCTTGTTCAATTCCGGCTTGGGGTCGAAGAGATCCATCTGGCTCGGGCCGCCGTTCTGGAAGAGCAGAATGACGCGCTTGGCCCGCGGGGCAAAGTGAGGCACTTTCGGCAGTACGTCGTACGTAGCGTTTGGGGAGGCGGAGAGGCTCTCTCCGAGCAGCGCACCGAGGGCGATTCCGCCCAACCCGAGGCTCATGTCGCCCACGAAACCACGGCGCGAAATCATCTCGCGCACCGGTGTACGGGATACGTGCCTGTTTTCGCAATCGCACTTCATAGCAAGAACCTCTTCACGCGGTCTCAATCGATATAGATAAACTCATTCGCGCTCAGCATCGCCTGGCAGAGGTCGGCGTAAGTGCGGTCACGACGCTGAGAGGGGTCGAGATCCGGATAGTATTTCTCCTGCTTCGCCAGAAAGCCGAGCAAGAGGTCTTTCTCATTGGCCGTCGGATGGCGAGCAAAGGCCAAGCGGAACGCGCGCTCGACGGTATCGGCATCACGTCCATTCGCCGTCGCGGACGGCGTCTCGGCCAAGACGCGCTTGGCGAAATGGCCGGCTTGTGCCGTCACGAAGTCACCGTTCAACTGCGCCAGGGCTTGCGTCACGGTGACGGACTGCTTTCGGCGCGTGCAGTTGATCTCCATGAGCGGGGCGTCGAAGGCGTCGAGCAGTTTTTCGGGCGCGGAACGGCGGACCAAGTGATAGACGGCGCGGCGGTCTCCGGGTTCCGTCTCGTTCCTCGATGCGCCCTCGCCGCTCTTCTTGGTCTCGTTTGTTACCGGTTTACCGTACATGGAAACGTCGAGTTTCCCGGCGACGGCAAGCATCGCGTCGTGGACGGCCTCGGCTTCGAGGCGGCGCGGGCTCATGCGCCAGACCATTATATTCTCCGGGTCCGCCCCCAACCCCTCGCGCCGCGATTGCGAGCTTTGGCGATAGGCCGTCGCGGTAACGATGACGCGATGGAGCTCCTTGATGCTCCAGCCGCGCTGAACGAACTCGGTTGCGAGCCAGTCCAGCAGCGCCTGGTTCGACGGCTTCTCACCGGAGACGCCGAAGTTGTCGAGAGTGGCAAGGATGCCCCGGCCGAAGTGCCGCGCCCAAACGTGATTGACGAAAACCCGTGCCGTCAACGGATGGTCGGCACGGGTCAGCCACGCCGCAAACGTTGTGCGCCAGCCGGAAGTTTTCGCGTCGGGTTCCGGCGTGGGAACCGTAACGGGGTGAGTGGGATCTTCGAGCACGCGTGGGACACCCGGTTGCACTTCCTCGCCCGGCTGCAAGAAGTTGCCGCGCCGCAGGACGTGGAACGCCGGTGGAGTTCCGTCGACGTCGTTGATCGCGCGGATCGACGGCAGGCGGATGCGCTTGGCTTCCTCCACTTTCAGTTCGGCCGCGACCGCTTCCGCCTTGGCCTTGTAGTCGGGAAACATGGCTTTGAGATCGTCGGCGGTGGCCTCATCGCCCTTGGGATGCATCGCGCGGTATTGCGACAAACGGGCTGATTGCAGGCTCTGCAGCGCTTTGAGGACCGCGTCTAGAGGCTTGTTGACCTTCTCGGCCGCAGCCTTCTCGGCGGCCGTGGCTTCGACGATACTGCGCGTACTGCTCGCCAGGACGGGCCCGCCCGGGCGGATCGCGCTTCCTAGAAACGCCTGCATACGGTAATAGTCCCGCTGGCTGATGGGCTCGTACTTGTGATCGTGGCAACGGGCGCAGTGCATGGGGAGGCCGAGCAATCCGGAGGTAACGATCTGATACGTGTCGGCGAACGTGCGCCAGTTGTATTCGGTGAAATCGCGAAGCTGGAATTCCTGGCGTGTGCCGTCAACCGCCGTGCGCAGATAGCCGGTGGCTTCCAGGCCCTCGACCACCTGGGCTGGTAGGCGATCGTACTTCCAGTATTCGTACAGCTCATCGCCCGCCAGTTGCTCGCGTACGAAGAGGTCGTAGGGCTTATCAGCGTTGAAGGACCGGATGACGTAGTCGCGGTAGCGCCAGGCGTTGTCGCGGATGACATCGGCGGCCAAGACGCCTTCGGAGTCGGCGTAACCGGCGAGATCCAGCCAGTGCCGCGCCCAGCGCTCGCCGTAGCGCGGGCTGGAAAGCAGACGCTCGACGACTTTCTCATACGCGCGGGCGGAGCGGTCGGCCACAAAGGCGTCGGCCTCTTGCGGCGTGGGCGGTAGGCCCGTCAAGTCGTAGGTGACCCGGCGAAGAAGCGTGATCTTGTCCGCG
>JAKZVK010000775.1:0-5545 GCA_047516085.1 Bryobacterales bacterium | reverse complement strand
ACGCACTCGAGCCGGGGGATGCGACGTCCGCGTGGCGTCAAGCGCAAGATGAGCAACTACCAGGTACGATCGCGTGGCGCGGTGTCCCGTAAGAGGACTGACTTCGCCTCCTGCGTCAGGATACTTAAATGAAGAGTATTGAGGCTAGACCGGCTTGGCGCGTCAGCCGAACCCCTCTACCAATGCTTCCACAACTCACCGTGCCATTCGCGCGGTCCCTTCCTTCGTGGTGTTTGCTCTTGGGCATGGCGGCGCTATTGACCTCGTCGTGCGGGTACCATATCGCGGGACGGGCCGACACGCTACCCGACACGGTGGACGTTATCGCCATCCCGACCTTCGAGAACGCGACAACGGAGTTCAAGATCGAGCAGTACATGACCCAGGCGGTGGTACGCGAGTTCATCAGCCGGACGCGCTACCGCGTGGTGAGTGATGAGGCCCTCGCAGATGCGACGATGCGGGGCGTCGTGATCAATTTCTTTGTCTATCCGGTGATCTTCGACCCGGCAACCGCACGCGCCACGAGCATCACAACGCTCACGCAGATGCGGCTCACCCTGGTAGACCGAAAAACCGGCGAGATCCTCTATGAGAACCCAAACTTTGAGCATCGCGAGTACTATGAGGTGACCACCGACCCCGACGCCTATTTCGAAGAGCGGCAGTCGGCGCTGCGGCGGTCCAGCCAAAACGCCGCCCGCACGATCGTTTCCGCGGTGCTCGAGCGGTTCTAGCTGCTCGGCCAGCTATCGCCGCTGCTCAACTCGTCCCCCGGTATGGACGAAACATCACTCACCCAAGCTGCGCCGCCGCTAGTCGCGTGCTACATTGGGAACAAATCTTTCCGAGGTGGGCCTTTCAACTTCAACTTCGTTGCTTGTAGGGTCCGATGGGGCGACGCATTCAGGAACGCGAGGGACAGCGGATCAGGGTCAGGGATTCAGCCGATGAGGTGTGACAGGGGCATTGAACAGGGTATGGAACAACGGCCCCTCGCCACATTGCATGCCGGACATTGTAATCTGGCTCACCTTCGACGGAAGATCTAGATAACCGGCGCGCCACCCGCCGCGTCTATTCGAGTAGAGGGTGTCGGCTGGGGTCAAAGGAGACCGATAGATGAGGATCTGGATCTCCATTCGAATATCGATCGCAGTTCTCGTTCTGGCGCTCGCGCCGGTTTTGTCCGCGCAGCGCATCAAGATCGGGCCACAGCGGCTGGCTCCCTACGTTCCTTCGCCACCGCAGGTGGTGGAAGAGATGCTGAGGATCGCCGGCGTCACAGAGAAGGACACGGTCTATGACCTTGGCTCGGGCGACGGGCGCATCGTCATCACCGCCGCGCAGCAGTTCGGCGCCCGCGCGGTCGGGGTCGAGATCGATCACAAGCTGGTCGAACAGACGCAGGCCCGCCTACGCGAACTAAACCTATCGAGCCGCGTCGAGATCATCGAGCAGGATGCGATGAAGGTCGATCTCAGTCCGGCGTCAGTCGTGACCCTGTACCTACTCACGTCGTCGAACGAGATGCTCAAACCGAATCTCGAGAAGACGCTGAAGCCGGGTTCGCGGGTCGTTTCGCACGATTTCCGCATCTCCGGCTGGACGCCTTCGCGTACCGAGGTGATCCGGGGTGAAGCCCGGACACACACCATCTACCTTTACGAAGTCGGCAAGCAGTAAGCTGGCCGGAAACGTGGTGCGGCGTTTGCGTAAGCAGGGGATGAGGAGCAACCCCATCACCACAAACACCTCTCGGTCATGGTGAACTGCCTACCACGCCTGCTGCTCCTGCTCGGCATCGCGGTGTTGCTCTGCCCCGTCCACGCCCAGATACCTCTGCGTAGCCGCGCCGCCGGCACGAAGCGAGCGGTACCGTTCTTCCCCTTGCAGGTCGGCAACTCTTGGACCTACGTCATGCGGGGTTTCGCGGCCCAAGGTACCGTCGTGGTCCGCGTTACGGCGAACCAAAAGGCCGGGGACCGAGTCTACTTTCTACTGGAGGGCTATGCCGGGCGGTCCGCTTGGGTCCGCGTGACCGAGACGGGCCGGGTGGTCGAACGCGAAAAAGTTCCGGAGACGGAAGGCATTCGTTACGAAGGGCCGGAACGTCTTTGGTACGACTTCGGCGGGCCGCCGGGAGGCACTTGGCGCTCGGAAATTCCGCTCGACTGCATTGGCCAAGCGATACTGGGCCCCGGGCCGCCGCCCAACGAATTGCCGGAGGGCTTCGGTCCCCACTCGGTGGCGGTCAACTACCTGCCCGCGATCTGCGCCGACGCAGGGCTGCTGCAAGAGGTGTTCGTCCCCGGCATCGGCTTGGTGCGTCGAACGATGCAAACCATCGGCGGCCCACGCGAGATGGTTTTGGTGGAGGCGGTGGTCGGGTCGACGATCCATCCCGATCGTCGCTTTTCGGTAGCGCTGTCGCTCGACCGGCCGCGCTATGTCGCAAACTTGATGCCGCCGGTCGACCCTGAACGGGTGGTACCGGTGCTGCGCGCGGATCTGGTCATCCGCAACACGACCAGCGAGCCGCTGCAGATTACCACACCCTCGGGGCAGCAATTCGACTTCGAGATTCGCGACGAAGAGGGTGATATTGTCTACCGCTGGTCGGATGGCAGAGCTTTCACGCAAGCCCTGACCATCATCGACCTGAGCCCAGGCGTCAAGGTTTTCTCCGTCGAAGTGCCGTTATCGTGGGGCGACGGCGCGCCTCTGCCCCCAGGCCGTTACACGATTCACGGCTGGGTCGCCACCGCGGACCCGAGCCTCTACCGCGCGCAGAGCGCGTTCGACCTCGATCACGTCTTCTAGCAGACTGCCGGCGAACGAATCAGTCACCGCCTCAAAGGCTGGGCGGAAGCTTGGTATGAGAATCCGTAAGCGTCACCTGGACCTGGCCCGCGGTCAGCCCGGCCGCTCGCGCCAAGTCGGCCCGGTAGAGGATCGCCCCGACCAGGTTCGCGCCCGAGAGGACGGCGCCGTCGAGCCTGCTGCCGGTGAGGTCGGCGCTCGACAGGTCCGCTTCGATCAGATCGGCGCTCGTCAGATTGGTCTCCACCAGCGTGGCCCGGCTCAAATCGGCCTTCGCGAGCTTGTCCCTCACAAGCACCGCGCCGCTCAGGTCGGCCTTGTAGAGGTCGGCCTCCTGCATCTTCGTGTGCGACAGATCAAGGTCTCGCAAGTCGTAGCCGGCGAGATCCGCTTTCCTCAGGTTCGCGCCGGCGAGTTTGGGAGCGAGGTCCGAGTACTTCCTGCGCCAAAGGTTCCAAGCATGCACGCCCTGTTTAAGCAGTACGAGCGGATCGCGCTTGGCCTCATCGCCCGGCCCTGCCCACTGGGCCGGCCGGCCGCCGCGATCGGGCGGTGACGCGCCCCGACGGCCGCGAAGCACGTCGTAGGCCTCGTTCACCTCTTTCAGCTTCTCTTGGGCCTTCTGGTACAGGCGGGGGTTCTGCGAGAAGCGGTCGGGATGCCAGACCTGCGCCATGTCGCGCCAGGCCTGCTTGATCTCTTCAGGGGAAGCGCCCTGAACGACTCCCAGAATCTCGTAGTGGCTCCCGAGATCGCTCACCGTTCTTAGTGTAGTGTCATAGGACGGCCGGCAACGACCATAGCCCGGCCAATGGCTAGGCCGCGCGCTACTTCAGCCCGTCGAGGCTCTTGGCCGCGTCGGTGAAATAAGCGGCATCCACCTCACTGAATACGGCGACGTCGCCCATGTGAATCCGCCGTCCCTCGGCGTTGGTGTGATCAGCGGCCAGCATCAGGCCGTCGTGGTTGCCGTATTCCCAGGTCCAGGCGCCGGTGCGGTCGCTTTGCAGCGTGTACTCCCAGTAGAGCATCATGCCGGTCTTTTGCGAGACATAGCCGTGGTAGGTGTCGCCGGGTGTGAGGCCAACGCTATCGAACTTCAGCTCGACCACGTCGCAGGTCTCGCCGTCGTGCTCCTTGGTCCCGATGTGCTTCAGACTCACGCCGGGGTCCAGCCACTTCCACGGCATCGCCAGCCAGTAGGTATCGTTGATGAACGCGCCGTAGGCGCCCTTCAAGGCGTCGGCGGACGCGTCGCCGGCGACCTTCGCGCCGTCGAGATACACGTCGCCTGCTTTGGTGTTGGTGTTGAACAGCACGACTTGCTGCTTGCCGTCTTTGGTCTGGCTCTCGACCCGATAGCGGCCCTCCCACTTGTCCCACAGGTGGGTGCGCCCGGGCCGGGCCTGTCCCTCGGAGCTGACGTTGAACTCGAAACGGACGTAGCGGGTCGCGTTCCACTTGTCTGCGCCGCCCATCTTCTCCAGCATGGCTTCGGTGATCTCGACGGCTTTCGGGTCTCGCTCCTGCGCGACGGCCAGGCCGGCGCCGAGGACAAAGAGCGCGAGCGTGCATACGGCCAAGCGGTGCGGACGTACCCGCGGAAATCTCTCATAACGATCGATATGGGTCAAGGTGAATCCCTCCCTTTTGCGAAGTCTCAGGCGCGATGAGCCGCACTAGCTTCCGCACGGCTCGACGGAATGGAGCGAGCCCAATGGAGCCAGCCCGGTCACGAGCGTCTGGACAAGGCGTACCGCATTGTCCGCTAAACCGATCGCTGGAAACAACCTACCTCCTGACCGACGCGGAAGCTTCCCTGAGTATGTAGCCTCGGCTAAAGCGCCTCGGAGCCCTCCACGTCGGGCGCGACACCGGTCCAACCGTCGCGGCGAGCGACCTCTCCGGTGCTGCTGAACCTGACGCGGGCTCGCGTGCGCGGGCAGATGAGGTCCACCTGCCGGGTACGCTCGGCCACCAGGCGAACGCGACTCACCGCCGGGCGGTGGAAGCTGAGGCGTTGGCCGGCCAGCAAGACGGCACCCACGTCCATGACCTCTTCGTCGATCTCCACGTGCTTGACAACAATGGCGGCCTGTCCGGTGCACACGACGGCCAACTGCTCTTCGCTGATCTCGACCCTGCAACCGCTGAGCTCAGCCGTCTCCTCCAGTAGAACGTCAATCGCCTCCTCGGATTCATGAGCGGGGTTAAACAGGGCGATGAACTTTTCGTTGTACTCCACCAGGTAACCGGAGAACTCGCCATCCGTGTGAGGGGCGCCTTCCGCGAACACCAGGCCGAGCACGACGCGCTTGCCGATGTACCTCTCCAGCAAAGGCTCGTAGGCGTTCGCCACCAGTCCCAGCACCGTGCCGCCCAGTTCCTTGATTTGATCTGATTGACTGTGGAGTGCGCCTCCCATGCCGCCCTTCCCGCCCAGGCGGCCCACAAAGAGGCTCAACGTATTCACTACGGCGTCACGCAGCATGTTGAGCAGATTCGCCATCGACCGGCGGACGCGCCGGTACAGCCGCGGGTGAACGGTGCGCGCGATCTGCCGTTCCCGGTCACGCGACTCGGCGGGGGTCAACCCGTGCACGGTCCGGCAGAGGGCCACCGATGCTAGCAGCTCGTCCTCATAAAGGAAATAACCGCTCTTGGTAAGGCCTCGAGAGTTGACAAAGGAAGAGTCAAATCGGATCTCCAAGCCGTTGCTGCT
>JAKZVK010000774.1:0-8290 GCA_047516085.1 Bryobacterales bacterium | reverse complement strand
GGCATTGCCGAAGCCGCCCTCGACCACGCGCTTCGCTACGCCAAACAGCGGCGGCAGTTCGGCAAGCCCATCGCCGAGTTCCAAGGACTACAGTTTCAATTAGCCGAGTTGGCGACCGAAGTCGAAGCCGCCCGCTTGATGGTCTACAACGCCGCTCGGCTCAAGGACTCCGGCGCACCCTTTCTCTCCGAGGCCGCGATGGCCAAGCTCCACGCTTCCGAGACGGCGGTGCGGGTGACGGCGAAAGCCCTCGATGTGTTCGGCGGCGTCGGTTTCACCAAGGAGTACCCGGTCGAGAAGCTCTACCGCGACGCCAAGATCGCCACCATTTACGAAGGCACAAGCAACATGCAGCTCCAGACCATCGCTAAGCACCTCCTCGCAAGCGATGCGAAGCTCTTCGCCTAGAGAGCGCCCGTCCCGCCTTTCCGGTGGAACTCACCGCGACAGAGGCAACCACTTTGTAGGGGCGGACCGCTGTGTCCGCCCAGCAGCGGCGACGGGCACCGCTGCCCCGTGCCCGCGTGCCCCAACCCACCAAAAAACCCTTGCCGCACGTACCAATCAAGTGTATTATTAGATCAAACGTTTGAATGAATCAATCGTATGATTTACCCGTCTCGCCGACCTCTTACCCAATGAGCATCAACACCAAAAAGCAAATCCTCAACGCCGCTGAGAAGCTGTTTGCCGAACACGGCATCGAGGCTGTCTCGCTGCGATCGATCATCAGCGAGGCCAGCGTCAACCTCGCGGCAATCCACTACCACTTCGGCTCCCGGGAGGGCTTGGTCGAGGCGGTTTTCGAGCGGCGCGTCGGACCCGTCAACGAGGAGCGCCTCGTGCTGCTCGACGAGTTGGAGGCCCGCGGAGGCCCCATCGAGATCGAGGACGTGCTGCGCGCGCTGTTCGGCCCGGCCATCCGCCTCAGCCAGGACACTCGCCGCGGCCAGACCTTTCTGCGCATCTGCGGCCGCTTCTTCGCCGAGCCGGGCGACTCCATGCGGCCGATGTTCGAGAGCCTTTTCCGCGAAGTGATCGAGCGCTTCACCGGCGCGTTCCACAGGGCCCTCCCGCACTTGACTCTTACTGAACTGTTCTGGCGGACCCACTTCGCCGTGGGAGCGATGGTGCACACGATGCTCGACAGCCGCCGCCTGATGCAAATCTCGGGCGGCCTTTGCGACACAGGCAATACCGATGAGGTCATCGACCGCATGGTGCGGTTCGCGGCGGCCGGCTTCAAAGCCCCAGTGAACAAGGAGGCGAACAAGGAGGCGAACGAGAAGGCCGTGTCAGAAAAGCCTTCGAGCGAAGCGCAGGTCGAGGTCGAAGCAGGAGGTGGCGCGTGAGCCGAACTGTTCTCATCACAGCGGTCTTTGTCGTGGCCCTGATTGCCGCCGGTTGCACCAACAAGTTCCAGCCGCCCGACCATCCGCTGAGCGTCAAGGCCCCGGCAAAATGGAAGGGCGGCGAGACCGTCGTCGCGCCCATCGACTCGCGCTGGTGGACCTACCTCGACGATTCGGGGCTCGACTCGGCCATCACGGCCGCGATCGAGAGCAACTATGACCTCGTGGCGGCCGCGGCCCGCATCGAGGCGGCACAGGCCGAAGCCCGGATCGCCGGCGCGGCGCTCAAGCCCAATATCGGTCTCGGCCTGAACCGGGGCCGCCAGCGGCAGAACTTCGTGGGCCTGCCCATTCCCGGCCGCCAGGGCGACGTCCTATCGACAACGTTTTCGAATGCCGGCGTCAACCTCGGCCTCAGTTGGGAGGCCGACTTGTGGGGCCGTCTGCGGGCGGGCCAAGCCGGCGCCGTGGCAAGCGTGAGGGCCCGTGAGGCGGACTTGGCCGGTTCGCGACTCTCCCTGTCGGGACAGGTCGCCAAGGCCTGGTTCGCCGCGATCGAAGCCCGCCGCCAGTTGGGATTAGCCCGCGCCACCGTCGAGAGCTACCGCACGTCCGCCGCCCGCGTGCGCGAGCGCTACGAGCGCGGTCTGCGCGCGTCGCTCGACCTGCGGCTGGCACTCACCGAACTCGGCCGCGCCGAGGCGCTGGTGGAGCAGCGCAAGGCGGAGTTGGACGCCGGGGTGCGCCAGCTCGAGATCCTGCTCGGACGCTATCCGGCGGGCGAGCATGTGCTGGCGGACGATCTGCCCGCGGTTCCGCCCGGTGTTCCAAGCGGGTTGCCGTCGGAGTTAGTGCATCGCCGCCCCGACCTGATTGCGAGCGAGCAGTTACTGATCGCCTCCGACACCCGCGTCGCGCAGGCGAAGGCCGAGCTGCGGCCGAAGTTCATCCTCACCGGCGGCTTTGGAACCGCCAGCAACGAGCTTCGCGACCTCGTGGACGGGAACCTCCTGGCGTGGAACTTCCTGCTGAATCTCACGCAGCCGATCTATAACCGGGGCCGGCTCAAAGCAGGTGTTCAGCGCGACGAGGCGCTGGTGAGAGAGTCCGTGGCGCGTTACGAGTCCCAACTGCTCGGCGCATACCGCGAAGTCGAAACGGCGTTGGCCGCCGAGAGCCTTTTGGCCCGCCAAGAGGATTTTCTTGACGCCGCGACCAAGCAATCACTGGCCGCCCGCGACCTCGCCGAGACGCGCTACCGCCGCGGCCTGGCCGACATCATCACGGTCTTGTCGTCGCAGCGTACCGCGCTCGACTCGGAGAGCCGCTTACTGACCCTTCGCCGGCTGCGGCTCGACAATCGCGTTAACCTGCACCTGGCACTGGGCGGAGGCTTCGACGCGGCCTCCCTACCGAACACGCCGCCCCTCCCGAACACGACGAGGCAGGACGGACCACAGACGCAGGAGGAAACCACATGGGCAGCAACCCAAAAATGATTCTCAGAGTCCTCCTCCCGCTCGTGGTGGCGGCGGCCGGGGGTTGGGCAGGGTTGAAGATCATCGAGGCCCGCGAGGAGCCCGAAAAGGTCGAGTTCGTTGCCCTTCCCCCGCTCGTGCAAGTGATCGAGGTCAAGCCGAAGTCAACCCGCCTGACGGTCCGCACCGAGGGTACCGTTGCGCCGCGAAGAGAGTCGGAACTGGTGCCCGAGGTTTCGGGCCGCGTCGTGTGGATCTCGGACTCCTTGATCTCAGGAGGCTACTTCCAGAAGGGTGAGGAGTTGCTCAAGGTCGACTCCCGCGAGTACGAGCTGGCCGTCGTCAACGCCGCCGCCGCCGTCGCCCAAACGAAACTGCGGCTGGCCACCGAGCGGCAGGAGGCTGAGGTCGCCCACAAGGAGTGGGAGAGCCTGGGTCAAGGGGAGCCCACGGCGCTGACGTTGCGGGAGCCACAAATCGCCGCCGCCGAAGCCGCGGTCGCCGCCGCCGAGGCTGCTCTGGAGCAAAAGAAATACGACCTCGAGCGCACCGTCCTGAGCGCCCCCTACGACGGCCGCGTGCGCCAGAAGAGCGTCGACATCGGGCAGTTTGTCAACCGCGGCGCCCCCATCGCGCGCATCTATTCGGTGGACTACGCCGAAGTCCGCCTCCCGATCCCCGACAGCGAAGTCGGCTTCATCGATCTGCCGTTCACCTATCGCGGCGAAACCAAGAGCCACCCCGGACCGAAAGTCCGGCTGCGCGCCCGCTTCGGCGGAGAGGACTACACCTGGACCGGCCGCATCGTCCGCACCGAGGCCGAGATCGACCCCCAGAGCCGCATGATTCATGCCATCGCTCAAGTCGAAAAGCCCTACGACCTGAGCACGCAGGGTGGCCGGAGGCGGCCGCCACTGGCGGTCGGCATGTATGTCGAGGCCGAAATCGAGGGACGATGGGCCGCGGGCGTTGTGGCGATCCCGCGGGCGATCCTGCGCGGTGACGATCAGGTTCTGGTCGTCGAGGAGGACGATCGTCTCCGCTTCCGCACCGTCGAGATCCTCAGGGCCGAAGGCGATCAAGTACTCATCCGCTCCGGCCTAAAAGCCGGCGACCGGGTCTGCGTCTCCCCGCTCGAAACCGCCGTGGACGGCATGACGGTCCGCGTGATGGACGGCGGGCAACCAGATTCGACGTCTGAATCGTAATCAGCCTATGGCCGACAAGACCGCACCCGAGCGACACGAGCCCATCAAGGGCCCGATCAAGGGCCCCATCAAGGGCATCGTAGCCTGGTTCGCCAACAACGGCGTGGCCGCCAACCTGATCATGGCCATCATCATCGTCGGCGGGCTGATGACGCTGCCGGGCATCAAGAAAGAGATCTTCCCCGAATACTCGGCCGACATCGTCACCGTCACGGTCGAGTACCGGGGCGCCGCGCCCGAAGAGGTCGAGGACGGTGTCTGCATCCGCATCGAAGAGGCCATCCAGGCGGTGGACGGCATCAAGAGGATCAAATCGTCAGCGAAGGAGAACGTCGGCTCGGTCATCATCGAAGCTCTCCCCGGTTACGACACCCGGAAGCTTCTCGATGACGTCAAGTCGAAGGTCGATGCCATCGACACGTTTCCCGAAGAGACCGAGAAGCCCGTCGTCCGTGAGCTGACCAATCGCTTCCAGGTGATCAACGTCTCGATCTCCGGCGAGGCGGACGAGTTCACGCTGAAGCGGTTGGGCGAGCGGGTTCGTGATGAGATCCTCCTACTGCCAGGCATTACCCAGGCGGAATTGAAGAACGCGCGTCCGTACGAGATTTCAATCGAGCTCTCCGAAGACTCGCTACGGCGCCATGGATTGACCTTCGACTACGTCTCCCGCGCCGTGCAGCGCGCGTCGCTCGACTTGCCGGGCGGCTCGCTCAAGACCGAGGGCGGCGAGATCTTGCTGCGCACCAAAGGCCAAGCCTATCGCGGGCAGGAATTTGAAAGCCTCACGCTGCTCACGCGGCCCGACGGCACCAAGCTCCGCGTCGGCGACGTCGCCCGCGTGCGCGACGCCTTCGAGGAAGTCGACCAGTGGGCCCGCCTCGACGGCCAGCCGACCGTGCTGGTCCAGGTGTTCCGCGTCGGCGATCAGAGCGCGCTCGATGTGTCCGCCACAGTCCACGAGTATGTCGCCGAAGCCGCGCGGCGCATGCCCGAAGGCATCACGCTCACCACCTGGCAAGACAACGCCGAGTACCTTCGCGGACGCATGGACCTGCTGCTTCGCAACGCGCGGAACGGACTGATCCTCGTGTTTGTCGTCCTGGCGCTGTTCCTGCGGCTGCGACTGGCGTTTTGGGTGACGATCGGCATCCCTATCTCGTTCTTGGGCACGATCGCTCTCATGCCGGCGCTCGATGTTTCGGTCAGCATGATCTCGCTGTTCTCGTTCATCCTTGTGCTCGGGATCGTCGTCGATGACGCGATCGTCGTCGGCGAGAACATCTTCGCCAAACAGCAGACCATGCCCGACCGCCGGCGCGCGGCGATCCTCGGTACCAAAGAGGTCGCCATTCCCGTGATCTTCGGCGTGCTCACGACGGTGGCGGCTTTCTCGCCGATGTTGTTCGTGCCGGGCTATTTCGGCCGCATCTTTCGCGTGATTCCCTGCATCGTGATCCCTACGCTGTTGTTCTCGCTCGTGGAGTCGAAACTGGTCTTGCCTTCCCACCTCTCCCACGGCCATGGGCGGAGGAAGAAGTCCGCGCGGCCGAACCTGATTGTTCGCGCCTGGGACGGCTTCTTCAATTTCTTCTCGAGAGGTCTCGACTGGTTCATCCAGCGCGTCTACCGGCCCTCGTTGGAGTTCGCCCTGGAGTGGCGCTACCTCACCGTGGCGGCTGCGCTGGCGACGCTGTTCCTCACGGTCGGCATGGTCGCGGGTGGCAAGATCAAGCTGGTATTCTTCCCGAAGGTTGAGGGGGACTACCTGGTTGGCGCCATCGAAATGCCGCTCGAAACGCCGATCGAGGTTACCGAGAAGGCCGTGCGGCAGATCGAGACAAGCGCCCTGAAGCTGCGGCGGGAAATTGAAAAAGAGACCGGCCGACCGGTATTTCGCCACATTCTGACCGCGGTCGGCGAGCAGCCCTTCCGCACCATTCAGAGCCGCAACTCCGGCAATCTCAGCGCCAGCTTCATCGCACCGCACATCGGCGAGGTCGATATCGAACTGGTGTCGTCGGAAGACCGGTCCGTAACCGGCATGGAGTTGGCGAACCGTTGGCGGGAGCTGGCCGGCTCGATTCCCGGTGCGGTCGAGTTGAAGTTTACGTCCGACTTGATGAGCAGCGGCGACGCCATCGACATTCAACTCTCCGGTGTCGACACCGAACAGTTGCGCGCACTCGCCGGCGAGATCAAGACCAAGCTCGTCGAGTACCCGGGTGTCTTCGACATCACCGACTCCTTCCGTGGCGGCAAGCCCGAGATCAAGCTCTCGATTACCTCGCGTGCCGAGGCCTTGGGGCTGTCGCTGCAAGATCTCGCCCGCCAGGTGCGGCAGGGCTTCTACGGCGAGCAGGTCCAGCGAATCCAACGCGGGCGGGACGACATCCGCGTCATGGTACGGTATCCCGAGTCGGCGCGCCGGTCGCTCGGCGATCTCGAGACGATGCGGGTCCGTACGCCCAGCGGAGCCGAGGTTCCGTTTTCCTCGGTGGCCAAGGCGCAGTCCGGCCGCGGGTTCGCAAGCATTACGCGCGTCGACCGCCGGCGAACCATCAACGTCCAGGCCGACGTTGACGAAGCCGTCGCCAATGCCAACGAGATCATCGCGGACCTGCAGTCCGGCTACCTGCCTGATCTTATGGCCGAAAACCCCGGGGTAGCCTACACCTTTGAAGGCCAGCAGAAAGAGCAGAGGGAATCGATGAAGGGCCTGGCGGACGGGTTCATCATCGCCTTGCTGGTCATCTACGCGCTGATGGCAGTCCCTTTCCGTTCCTACATTCAGCCGTTGATCGTGATGTCGGCCGTGCCGTTCGGTATCGTCGGGGCGGTGTGGGGACACGTGATCATGGGTATCGACATGAGCATTCTGTCGCTGTGCGGCATGGTGGCCTTGACGGGCGTCGTCGTCAACGACAGCTTGGTGCTGGTAAGCTACATCAACTCGCACCGGCGCGATGGCATGCCGTTGTTACAAGCCGTACGCGGAGCCGGCCTCGTGCGGTTCCGGCCGATTCTGCTTACCTCGTTGACTACGGCGGCCGGCATCACACCCTTGATGCTTGAAAAGAGCGTGCAGGCCCAGTTCCTGATTCCCATGGCCGTGGCGCTGGCTTTCGGCGTGTTGTTCGCGACGGTCATCTCGCTCGTGCTGGTACCGGCGAGTTACCTTATCATTGAAGATATACAGCGGCCCTTCCGATGGCTCTATGGACGCGAGCCGGTCCCGGCGGTTGGAGTTTCCGAAACGGCCCAAGGTGCGCAGCCGGCCCCAATCTCATCGCCGTGAACGGCAGAGACGTGAACAGACAGAAATGAGCGATCGCAAAGCGGCGGATTCCCCTACCCGAGTCGCACTGATTCTCCTTGCCGGGTTTACGGCCGCGTTCCCTGGCGCGCTTGCCGCCCAGGACGGAGCACCCGTCCGCGATCTGCCGGAAGCCTCGGAGATCATCGCCAAGGTCTTGGAGTGGGGCGATTGGCAAAAGGAACAGCCCTACATCAAGACGCTGACTAGTACCTACGAAAACATCTCCGAGGACCTGGACGGACGCGGCGAGGTGAAGTCGCGCGAAGAGGTACTCCACCGCATGGAGAGCTTCGACGGACGCGCTTTCTACCGGCGTCTCCGCGTCAACGGCCGCGCCCTGACCGCCAAGGAGCGCGAGCGGGAACAGGAACGCAAGGACAAGTTCATCAAAGATGTGAAACGCGACCAGTTGAAGAGCGA
Organism: Bryobacterales bacterium; assembly: GCA_047516085.1. Lineage (GTDB taxonomy): Bacteria > Acidobacteriota > Terriglobia > Bryobacterales > UBA6623 > JAKZVK01. The sequence continues at coordinate 513 of JAKZVK010000774.1, read as the reverse complement.
CTACAGCCGCTCGGAGGGATCACGGAACATGCGCTTCGACCGTGACCTGATCTCGCGCTTTCGCGCCAAGCTCGTGGGACGCGAGGCAATCAACGGCCGCATGGCCTACGTGCTCGATTTCGAGCCGAAGAGCAAGAAGCTCCCCGTGAAGAGCCGCATCGACTATGCCCTGAACAAATCGCGGGGCAGGCTATGGATTGATACCGAAGACTACGGTGTGGCCCGCGTGGAGTTTCACTTGATGAAACCGGTCACGTTTTTCTTCTGGTTGGGCAAGCTGACGCGGGCCGACGGCGAGCTGCAGATGGCCCGCGTGGACGAGGGCTACTGGTTGCCCCAGAATCTGAAGATCTACTACAACGGCCGGATCTTGTTTCGGGGGCTGCACCGGCGAGCGGAGATGAAGTGGAGCAATTTCGTGCCGCCCTCCGAGGCCGGTGGCGAGTAGCGGCTGGGCGCGGACTCAAACGTAGCAACCGATGGCCTCCGTCGCCGCACGCCTGCCGCAAAACG
>JAKZVK010000773.1:0-6792 GCA_047516085.1 Bryobacterales bacterium | reverse complement strand
CGGTGAGATGACCGTGATCGGAAACCCGTGATAGACGCTGAACAGCCAGGAGCCGATCAGCCCCATGTCGTGATAGAGGGGTAGCCAACTCACGACCGCATCATCCGGGCGGGCCTCGACCGCCCAACCGATGCCGCGCACGTTCGCCAGCACGTTCTCGTGCGTCAATACGACACCCTTCGGGTGGCCCGTGCTGCCCGAGGTGTATTGAATGAAGAACGCGTCTGCAGGGGCGACCTGTGGAGGGCGCCCCCCCCGGCCCCGGTGTTGAAGCGCCTGGGCCGTGGTCAGCTCGACGCGTCCCGGTAGGCTCAGCCCCATGACTTTCGAGACGGCCCGCACCTGGTCGAACGAGATCAGGAAACGCACCCCGGCGTTTTGCAGGATGAGCGACTGGCGACGGACGTACTCCTCGATCTTGTCTGGCCGCGCCGGAGGGTAGATCGGAACCGCGATGCCACCGGCCAGCATCACGCCCAGAAATGAGTAGAAGAACTCCGCGCAGGTCGGCAGCATGATGGCCACCGTGTCGTTTCGCTGCAAACCCGACGCCACCAGTCCCGCGGCGACCTCGGATGCTTCGTGGAACAAGTGGCTGTAGGAAATCTCCTGCCCCCATCGTTCTTCGAGCAAGTGGACCTGGACGCGATCGGGGACCGCGTTGGCGTGTCCGCGCAGCACCTCGGTAAAGCTACGAGCCTCGGCCGGCGCCGGCGGTGCGTCTTCGGCCGGCTGGCGGATGGGATACCGCGATTGGGTAACCTGCGACGATTCCGCGTGGCTCAATGCCTTGAGCCATTCGGCAGGGGATTCTGCGGTTTGGGCCGTTTCGTCGGGGAGCCGGCGGCCGAAGCGACTTTCGACGCGCACCAGTAACTCGACACGTTCGAGGCTGCCCAGACCCAGGTCGCGCTCCAACGACGAGTGAAGCTCGACCTTGTGGGCCGCCTCGCGGGAGCCGATTTCCTCAAGCAAGCCGCTCACGAGCGAGAGCAACTCGCGCTCAGCGTTCGAGGACTCCACACTGGCAGCCGGTGTCGCCATCAAGAAGGAACTTCTAAGTGTAGCGTCTGGACCAGGGCGCCCCCAACGGAATCTGCCGGACGGCCGAGTGCTAGGATCGGGGTTCATGTGGCGTAAGCCTCCAGGCTTGCCGAGTCTCGATTCTTCGGGACTCAGGATGGCAAGGGACCGAGCAGCGCCTGTTGATAGGGGACCTGAGAACCGAGGAATCGGTTCTCGGCAAGCCTGGAGGCTTACGCCACCTCAGGTCCGGACCTTTCTCCGAGACTTGACACTCCAATTTGGTTCTCGATTGGATCAGACGTCTAGAAATTGATGCCCGCTGCCAACAACAAACGCTGGATCTGGGCGGTCCTCCTCGCCGTTCTCTTCCCCATTTTCGCCATCCACTTCTCGTGCGTCGCCATCATGGGGCCCGGCACCTGGGGTTCGGGTCTCGAGGAGAAGCTGCCGGAGATCATCCCGGCAGCTTCGAACGCGCGCCTGTCGCCCTATCTCGAGGAGTTCGCCAACCTGTCTCGCGAGACCTCGTCGGATGTCGACCTGCCTCCTGATGCAGGATCGCTCCCAGGGCGTGCCATCTCCTCCGATCGCATCGAGCCGGAAGGCCTGTGGGTCGTCCAAACCCACGAAGGGAAGCGATGGGTCGATGAGCAGCGCGTCATCCTATTGCGGAGCGGTGACACGGAACCCAAGCGGATCGCCATCCCTGACGGCATGATTGTCGAGAACCCTGTCTTCATTCGCCGCGACGGCCGCGTCATGCTGGTCTTCAGCCGCTGGCAAAGCTGGTTTCTCCCCATGGCAGGCAAGGTGGGGCGCTTCTGGCGCAGCGTGTTTGATGAGACTCTGCGGCCCGAGTACTCGTTGTATCTCTATGACTTAGACGAGCAGCGGTCGACCTACTGGGGCCCAGGCCACACACTCGTCGCTTCCCCAGACCGGCAACGTGGGCTACTCCTCCGTTCGGGGGCGATGGCCGGCGGATACTACAGCATTCATCTCTGGGATTTCGAGAGCGACAAGCTTGAGACGATCGTCTCGCTGCGCGAATCCGACCCAGGCTCGGGCCGCTCGTTTGAGTATCTCTGGTCGGCGGATTCCCAAGCGTTTCAACTCACAGGCCGCACCGGCGGGTTCGAGAGGCGCAAACGCGAGGGCCGTGACCTGAACCTGATCTACCTGGTCGGTGATCCGAACCTCTACGCCGTGAGCGACTGAGGCGCGTAAGCCGCGCGGCTTGGCGGCCGGGACGCTACGGGCGAGTGCTCACACCACTCGCCCCCACGACCACATGTGGTAAAACAGTCTTCTCCAGCCATGCAAACCAACACCATCAAACACACCCTTAAACAGGGCGGCTCCGTCCTCGGCTCCTGCATCACCGACTACACCAGCCCCGAGGTTGTCGCCCTCCTCAAGGCCGCCGGCCTCGACTTCTTCTTCATCGATACCGAACACTCTCCTACCGGCTACCGCGAGATCCAAACCCTCGTCCGGGTCGCCCGGGCGGCCGACGTCATCCCCGTCGTTCGCGTCACGCAGTCGGAATACTTCCTCATCGCGCGCGCCCTTGATTGTGGAGCGATGGGCATCATCTCGCCGCGCACCGAGTCGGTGGAAGAGGGCGAGCGTGTCGTTGCGGCGATGAAGTTCCCGCCGATGGGCCGTCGCGGCTACGGCATGCGTAGCATCATCACCGACCTCGACTTCCACGGGGCCGGCCCCGAGATGGAGTCGGCGAACAACGAAACGATGGTCATCCTGCAGATGGAGACGCGGTCCTGCGTCGACGCCATCTACGACATCACCGCCATCCCGGGCGTGGACGCGATCATGGTCGGCCCCTTCGATCTCTCGGTTTCGCTGGGCATCCCCGGCGACTTCGAGAACCCGATCTTCTGGGACGCCTTCGACCGCATGGTCGACGCCTGCAACAAGAACGGCGTCGCCCCGGGCGTACATATGGCGAAACTGGCCTTGCTGCAAAAGGCCCGCGAACACGGCGCGCGCTACCTGGTATTTGGTTCCGACGTTTCGGTGCTGCTCAACGGGTGGAAATCCGTCAAGCAAAGCATGGGGGCGGCAGACGTAGTCGGCGCGGTGAAGAGCGGCTACATGTAGCTAGGCGCCCCGCTCACCAACTAGAGCATTTTCAGGAATAGAATAGACAACTCTTGGGGCTGCCTAGCATCGACGCGCTAGCTTATAGCGAAAGCATCTTCGGATGCGGTTTACGTCATCTGTGAAACCGCTCTAGACATGGCGATTGCCAAGCACAAGCTGCACGCCATCAAGTTCATCCCGCCGCTCGCCTACCTCGGTGGTTCCGAGCCTTGGGACGACGGCATCTACGGGCCTTTTTGGCGGTATGCGACCTCGCTGAAGGTTCCCGTGTTCTTTACCCTCGGAACGGGCCCGGCCGAGTTTGCGGACACCGGGTCACCGGCCGAGGTCCGGCAGGGCTACCTCGACGAGCTGCGGATTCTCATGCGTTGGATGGAGCGTTATCCGGACACGGTCTGCAGCCTGACACACGGCTTTCCTTGGCGCACCTTTCTCGATGGCGACCGTATCGTCCTTCCGGAGGCGATTTGGGAGCCCTTTCGGAATCCGAAGTGCCACCTGGAAGTGTGCTTCCCGATCCGGATCGGCGACTTGTTCGACCATCCTTACCGCGAGGTCTGGCCGACCCTCGAACAAATGGTCGAGCACGTGGGCCCCGACCAACTCTTGTGGGGCACCGACATGCCGTTCCAGAACCGCTTTTGCACCTACCGCCAATCGCGAGGCTGGATCGATAAGTACTGCACCGATTTCCTCGGCAAAGAAGCTCTCGCCAAGGTTATGGGAGGGACCGCCGCCGGGATCCTCGGCGAAGGGTAACTTGGACGGCGGTCGGAAAAGTAGTAGACTGTCCCCGACGAGCCCCGACGTTTTCGTCCCGACGTCCTTGATTTCCGCAGCCGTTTAGCCGGCAACGGTTTCCGGGGCGTCAAGGGGAAGCCGGGTATCAATGTCCGGACCGACCAGTCGATTCTGCCTCCCTTCGCCAGTGAAACCAGCGAGCCGGCCCCAGCAGCGCCACGTCACGCCATGCGGGTAAAGCTAGGTTACTCGAATCTCGAGATCCATCCCTGGGCAGAGTGTCCTAGTCGGACCGCGTACCGGAGCTTCAACGATGAAGCGTCGGCGCTGAACTTCCTGCTTCAGTTCAGAGATGAGCGGAGTGTGATCTGGGATTTGCGACGACTGTTGGAGGATGGCACGCCCGGCGAATCGCTCCACCGAACCGAGCCGGACGTGCCGCAAACGGATGCCAACAGCCTCTATGCCGGCAAACCCGAGCTGGACGTGTTGCAAGAGGTGGCTAAGCGGCTCTATGCGAGCAAACTACGTGTGACCGACCGGGGGATACCCGTCAGAGCGCCGGTGACGAAAGAGGCCGAGCCGATGCCTCCCCCTCCGCCGCCCGCGTTGCCCCCACCCAAACCCCCACCGCCCGACGAGCCGACGTTTCCGCCAAACACGGATGCAGCGGCAGTGGCGGCGGTCAACAAGAAGGCGGCCGAGGACGGCACCCCTTTTTGCGAGATATGCCAAGAAAAGGCCGCGGCGCAAGGGGGTGCGTGACGTTTGTTGCGCAGGCCTCCGGGCTTGCCGAGAACCGGGCTCCGAGGTTCTCAAGACATCGTCGCCAGGTTGTCCCCATCAGCCCTACGCGTTTTGGCAACAGTTTCGCGTGACGCCTCCCCCATGGCCCATCCGTCCACAAAAAGCATCATTGACGCTATCTGGGAAGGCGAAAGCCGATCGTCGAGCAATATCTGGGCTATCGTAGATGCCGCCCACGGCCCGGACGTCTACTCGGCCGTCGACCATTGCCTGTTCGACAAGTCCTGCCTTTACAGCTATCACGGGCGCATGCCGCCCGAGTTGGCCATGGCGGCGCCGTACTTGGTGAAGGTGTACCCGAGCGACTATTTTCTCCGGTTCCTCGTCACTCAGGGTTGGGGCAAGGGTTGGGCGATCTTCTTGCGTTGCAGCGCCAGTATGCGGACACTGCGGCGGCATCTGCGGCGGCTTCTCGTCGTACGAGACCCACGGGGCAAACGGCTCGCCTTCCGCTACTACGATCCCCGCGTGTTGCGGGTCTTTCTGCCGACCTGCTCGCACGACCAATTGCAGACGCTCTTCGGCCCGATCAAGAGCTTCATGATGGAGGGCGACGATTCCAAGACGGTGATCCGATACCGTTTTGACGGCGAGGAGCTGACGGAGAAAAGGGTGGATCTCACCGCCGAGGAAGAGCCTGTCCGCCGGGAAGAAAGCTTGGGAAGCGGCGAGGCGCCCAGTTGACTCGGACAAGTGCTTTTGCTTCTCGAACCACAGCGGATCGGCCTCAGTTCGGCCAATACCGCCTCTCACGCGGCCCCCACCGTACCCCCAAGCCCTCCGCCTTTGCTACACTCATCCAGCGCGAGAAAGGCGGATCAGAATCCCTTCCCGTGCTGGGGTAGTATGGACCCCACCTTACGCAACATGGCAGTTCGCCGGGAGTCAAGGAATGACCTTGCGAATACGGAACGAGCAGATCTCCATCTTCGAGGAACCTTATCTGAGGCATTTCGCCGAGACGACCCTCAAACTGATGCGAGAACTCTACCCGGCCCATTTTGAGGCACTCGGCGAGGACAAGGCTCTAGAACGCCTGCAGCGCGGCATGGCGCGGGCTCGCAAACTTGGATTGGAAGATCGGGACAACATGCTTTTGTTCTCGGAGTCCACGTTTTTGCTCGGCGTCGATTTCGAACGCCACCCCCAGTTCGAGTGGGCACCGGAGATCCTCGATGACGTTGAACTTTCGTTGTCCGAGAAAGCCAAGCTCTTGCACGCCCGGGCCGTCGTCGCTACCCCCAGAGTCGACTAGCCGAACCTAGCCGGCATGTCTGTCGAAGCCGCAGAAGCACTCGTCGAGACGCTCACCCCACTGATGAGGGCCGTCGAAGGCAGTGACGAGTCCGAGGCCGCGGGCCTAGTCGAGTACACCGTCTGGAAAAACAAGGTCGACGAAGCTAAACATAGCGTCTTAAGTAATTGCGCATAAACGACGCAGGGTTTCGTTGCGGCCGGCCCAGCCGTCGAACTCTGCCTCCACGGCCGCGATGACGGCATCCAGTTGTGGAAAGTAGCGATTGTGCAAGCAACGGCGGCGTGTCAGTTTCCAGATGCGCTCGATCGGATTCAACTCGGGACTGTAGGGCGGCAGGTAGTCCAGCGCAAAGTCCGCGACGTGTTCTTCTCTCCACGGCTGGTGAAGGCGGGCGTGGTGGTATTTGGCGTTGTCGGTGATCAGCACCACGCGGCGGCCGGTTCGGATGCTCGTGCGTCGCAGGCCTTTCAGGAAGGCAAAGAAGCTCAGGCCGTTGAACTTGTCTGCCTCTCGGCAATAGTAAAACCTTCCGTCCCGCAGCCGCACCGCCCCAAAGTATCCCACGCTGCGCCGCGTCGGAGCGTGCAGCAAGACCGGGTCCTTGGTTTCCGGCGGGATCCACATCCGGCACCGCGAACCGTGTTGCTGGAAGTGCACTTCGTCGCCGGCCCACAGATCCACCGTTGGGTCTGCCATTATTGAATCCCGCAAATTATTATGACACTTTTTGATAGTGTGGAGCATCTATATATGTATGGGCAACCCCAAAGGTGTGAAGCGGGATTTCAAGGCGCTGGAGAAGCGCCGTTTCGAAGCGATGCGGCTGCTCCACCAAG